>NZ_MIBU01000144.1:0-6062 GCF_001830725.1 Sulfuricurvum sp. RIFOXYD12_FULL_44_77 | reverse complement strand
TCGAAACGGTCTATCTGATGCCGAAACTCAAACACGCCTTTATTAGCTCCTCCATCGTCCGAAATTTGCTAAAATTCAACGGTAAAACGGTCCATTTGCTTCCTGAGCCGGTTCAAAATGTTATCGGGAGTATGAAATCATGTACGTTGCGATAGAAGGGATAGACACTGCCGGAAAAAGCACCCAGATCGAAGCGCTTCGTTCCCTTTTTCCCGAAGCACTGATTACCAAAGAACCGGGTGGCACTCCCGCAGGTGTCGAAATCCGAAACATGGTTTTATTCGGTAATTTAAAAAGTAAAATGGCTGAAATTTTGCTCTTTTTGGCCGATCGTGCCGAACATACGGAAGAAATAATATTACCCAATATGAATAAGCTCATTATCAGTGACCGATCCGCCGTATCGGGAATGGCGTATGCCAGTGTCCAAAACCTCTGCGATGAATCGACACTCGTATCGCTGAACCGTCTTGCCACCAATGGAACACTTCCCGAGGTGGTGTTTATTCTAAAATTGACACCTGAAGAGCTCAGCTATAGATTGAGCCAAAAAGAGCACGATGTGATCGAATCACGCGGCATGGAGTATCTCCTCAGTATCCAAGATGCCCTCATCGCTTCGGCCTATGCACTGGGAATCCAAACCGTCGTAATCGATGCGACACAATCTATCGATACCATTACAAACGAAATTACCACCTTTATCAAAGGAGCCTTATGATCCAATCTTTGCGCGGAATGAACGACATCCTCTCGGATGATTATGAACGTTTTGAATATTTTCTAGCCACAGCTTCCACTATTGCCAAGCGATACGGGTTTCACTACATCGAAACTCCTCTGCTCGAAGAGACGGCACTGTTCAAACGCTCGGTCGGAGAATCCAGCGATATCGTCGGCAAAGAGATGTATCAGTTTATCGACAAAGGGGAGAACGACGTCTGTCTGCGCCCAGAGGGGACAGCCGGTGTCGTCCGAGCATTTGTACAGCACAAGCTCGACAAAAAGGGGGGAATCCACCGCTTTTATTACCACGGAGCGATGTTTCGCTACGAACGTCCTCAAAAAGGGCGTTTGAGAGAGTTTCATCAGTTCGGTGTCGAGAGTTTCGGCGTCGATTCCGTCTACGAAGACGCATTGATGATTATGATGGTTGCCGATATCCTCAAAGCGCTCGGTATCGGGTATCGCCTCAAACTCAACTCCCTCGGTGATCAAAATTGTATGCCAGAGTATCGTGAAAAGCTCGTCAGTTTTGTCGAGAGCTGCGGTGATGCGATCTGCGGCGACTGTGAACGCCGCAAGCTCACCAATCCTATCCGTGTGTTGGACTGTAAAAACGAAGCATGCCAAAGCCTTTATGCAAATGCACCGAAATTAATCAACAACCTCTGTGACGGCTGCCAGAGCGATTTTGATACGTTAAAAACGATTTTGGATCAGCACGCTATCGCGTATGAGATTGACACCAACCTTGTACGGGGATTGGATTACTACTCTAAAACGGCATTTGAGTTCGTCAGCGATAATATCGGGAGCCAAAGTGCCATCGCCGGCGGCGGACGGTATGATCGTCTTATCGAATTTTTAGACGGAAAACCGACCCCTGCTGTGGGATTTGCTCTCGGGATCGAACGATTGATGGAACTTATCGTGATGCCCGAATCCGTACGCGAGGGGTATTATTTGGGAGCCATGGATTCCGAAGCCATCGCACCGATACTTTTATGCGCCGAAAAAATACGTCGAAGCGATAAAGCGGTCGTCGAATACGAGGCACGTTCACTCAAAGCGCACCTTAAGGGAGCTGATCGCATCAATGCCCGCTATTGCGCCGTAATCGGAGAAAACGAGCTGGTTCAAAACACTATCTGGGTGAAAGATTTAGTCGAAAAAACCGAATCTCTTATCCCTCTAAATGATTTTTTTGTATAAGGGAGATGATGTGAAAACATACGGAATAGATATTTGGGGTGAAAACAACTTTATGATTGATCAAGGGAAGATCAAAGTCAACTATAAAAGTTCCCCCTCATTGCTTGAAATCACCCAAAAGGTACGTAAAACCAACCTTCGCGGACCGCTTATCTTGCGTTTTCCCCACCTGATCAGCAAACAAATCGATGCTTTGTACTCTAACTTTCGACGCGCTATTTTCGAGAACGATTATACCGGTAAATTTCACGCCGTTTTCCCTCTCAAAGTAAACCAGTTTCCTGAAGCGGTCGATGCTATCGTCGAACTCGGTGAAAAATACAGCTACGGTTTAGAAGCGGGTTCCAAAGCGGAACTTGCCCTCGCGATGGCCAAAACCGCTATAGGTGCGCCGATCACCGTTAACGGCTTCAAAGACGAAGAGATGGTAACGCTGGGCTTTATGGCGGCGCAAATGGGTCATAACATCACGATCACGATCGAAGGCTTAGGTGAACTCGAATGGATTATCGACGTCGCCCAATCGTGCGGTTTGAAAGTCCCTAACATCGGTATCCGTGTCCGCTTACAGTCTGAGGGGAGCGGTATTTGGGCAAAGAGCAGCGGTATGAGCGCTAAATTCGGTCTCACTTCCACGGAGCTTATCGAAGCGATGTTGATGCTCCAAGAGAACAACATGCTCGAACATTTCAGTATGATCCATTTTCATATTGGAAGCCAGATGCAAGATATTGCCCCTTTGAAGCGTGTCTTGCGCGAAGCGGGAAATATCTATGCCGAACTCAAAAAAATGGGTGCCGACAACCTCCAAGCAATCAATATCGGGGGAGGACTTGCAGTAGAGTATTCCCAACACACCTCGACTCGGATGCGTAACTATACCCTCGAAGAGTTTTCCAACAGTGTCGTCTTTTTGCTCCGTGAAATTATGAATGCCAAAGGGGTAACCCACCCCGATATCTTCACAGAATCGGGACGCTTTATCGTCGCATCGCACTCCGTTTTGATCGCCCCCGTTTTGGAGCTTTTCAGCCACGATTACCAAGCCAAATCACTCAAACTCAAAGAGCACAATCCGCCGTTGATCGAAGAGTTGCGGGAACTTAATTCCCTCCTCTCTCCGCGTACATGCATCGAGTATATGCATGATGCGCTCGATCACATGGAGTCTTTGCTCACCTTGTTTAACCTTGGACACATTGACCTCCAAGACCGCTCCAATGCAGAGATTTTGGTACACCAGATCATCAAAAAATCACTCTACCTCTCTCAGGATAATCCGATGCCGGAGATCGAGCGCTTACAGGTGAAGCTTCAAGAGCGCTATTTGATCAACACCTCAATCTTCCAAAGTATCCCCGATTATTGGGGATTGCAGCAGCAGTTTCCGATTATGCCGCTCGATCGTCTCGATATCCCCGCTATCCGTGCGGCGAGCCTGTGGGATATTACTTGTGACAGTGACGGAGAGATCCGATTTAAGCCCGAAACTCCGTTGTACCTTCATGATATCGATCTCGATGAAGAGGAGTATTTCCTCGCTTTCTTCAACGTCGGTGCGTATCAAGAAACCTTGGGGATGAACCACAACCTTTTCACCCATCCGAGCGAATGTACGATTCTTATTAGTGATACAGGGTATGAAATCGAAAATTTCACCGAGTCGGATAATGTTCTCAATATTCTAGAAGACATAGGGTATGACGCTTCTAAACTTCTCACAAACCTTAAAAATAAACTCGCATCCAGTGATTTTAGGACAGAAGAAGAAAAAAGTGATACACTTCAAAAACTCGAAATGTACTTGTACCAAAACGGGTACCTCCGAACGACACGATAAGGATTGAATTTGGGACTTTTTTCTGAAATTGCCGAAGATTTTTCGAATGTTTATAAAAATGATCCCGCAATCAGTTCTCGAATCGAACTTTTTTTTAACTATCCGGGTGTATGGGCCATCTTTTGGTACCGTATCTCCAACCGCCTCTACCGTAGCGGCTTCCGTGCAATTGCCCGTATTCTAATGGGGATCAATCAACTTTTTACCAATATTGATATCCATCCGGGTGCTACGATCGGTCGACGTGTTTTTATCGACCATGGCTTCGGTGTCGTTATCGGGCAAACAACGATTATCGAAGATGATGTCCTTATCTATCAGGGGGTCACCCTCGGCGGAGTCAGCCTCACTCCGGGTAAACGCCACCCTACCATCAAAAGCGGTGTTGTAATCGGAGCCGGAGCAAAAGTTCTCGGAAATATCACGATCGGAATCAACTCCAAAATCGGTGCCAATTCTGTTGTCGTCCGCGAAGTCCCCGATAACAGCACCGCTATCGGTATCCCCGCACACGTCATCCAAAAAGGGCGAGACAAAGACCCTTTCAGCCATAACAAACTCCCCGACATCAACAAAGAGATGTTCGAGTACCTTCTCCGTCGTGTTGCCGTTTTGGAGCACTATATGGTTCAAGACAACACCGAGATTTTAGAACAAGACCTGCAGCTTGAAAATATCTACGAATCGTTTATTAAGGCGATGAAAAATTGACCTTTTCAAATGAGTAAATTTTTAAAAATTTCACTGTTGCTCTCTTTTTTATTGACTCAACTTTCTGCTGCATCTCTCACTTCGAATCAAGTGCGAAGCGGATTATCCCCCGCCCTTTTCCCCCTCACCCTTTCATCTCTGAGTGCCGATACCTCTAACGACGATGAAATGTGGCATTGGCTCAATCTCGCACGCCTTCAGCAAGCTAACGGTGACTTTAATACCTCTATAGCCTCATTTGAAAAGAGTTATGCAATTTTAGACGAATATGAAAATCGCGCTAAAGTCAGTATTCGTAATGTCGGCTCTTTTATAGGTTCCTCACTCCTCTCAAAAGGGTCTGAGACCTATTACGCCAAAGGATATGAACGTTCCCTCATGCATACCCTTAATGCTCTCAATTATGCGATGCTCGGGGATTTCGAAGGAGCAGCAGTAGAGATGCGCCGTATGGAGATGCGTCAAGAATTTTGGCTCAGAGAGAGCGAAGAAAAAATAAAAGATGCGGCAGATGAAAAGGCAAAAGCACAACGTCAGGGGAGTGATGTCACCTCAATCCCTTCGGGATACTCAATGGGGATAATGCTCGAAGACCCTGACGTTCGCATGATGGCGAATAATTACCAAGACCCTTTTTCCTATACTCTCAGCAGCATTATTGTGGATATCGCGGGTCACTCAGCTGCTTCGGGTGATGCGTCCGCCATTAGCTTAAAACGGGCAGTAGCCCTCAATCCGAATGTTTCCAAAGCATTTGCTTCCTCTAAAATCAATCCAAAAACACCCTCGATGGAGGTTACTGTTATTATTTTATCGGGTGAAGCCCCCTCGCTAAAAATCGAAAAGATCCGTTTTCCTATTTTTCATGCGGCCGAATATACCAGCCTTGATTTACCTTCGTACTCTTTGCCGATCAACGATCTCAACTCCGTTGCTCTCTCAACCGCTACCCTCCGCCTCAATCCGCCGAGACTTTTAAGATCGGATCTAATGGCCTATAAAACACTTAAAGACGAACTCCCCTCCGATCTGGCAAAAGGGGTCGTTCGGGCAACAACCAAAGCGGTGGCGGCCAAACAAATCAGCGATAAATTCGGCGATCTCGGCGGACTAATCGCTTCGATTACTATGGATTTTGGAAGTTCCTACGCCGATCAGGATTTCCGTAATTGGGAACTCCTCCCCAATTCAGGCTTTATTTCCAAATTTAAAGTCAAAAAAGGAGATACTCTCGATATCATGCTGAATGAATATAAAGAGTCAATACAACTCCCGAACGATAAGAAAGGTGCCGTTATACTGGTCAACTATTTAACTTCGGACAACATAAGGATTCATCATGTCACCTACTAAAACTGCCTTTTTTTCACTCTCTCTAGCCTTGTTAACAGGGATAGTATTCAGCGGATGTGCTTCTAAAAATATTACGATTATCGGCGAAAAACGGGTCGATATCGTTATGCATAAAAGTATCCAAGAGGGTTCTTTGCTCAAAGTCGTTGCCGAGCTTGAAAACGATGATTTTGATGAAGTCGAAGGGTTCGTCTACCAAATCGAATGGTACGATATGAACGGT
>NZ_MIBU01000143.1:0-6930 GCF_001830725.1 Sulfuricurvum sp. RIFOXYD12_FULL_44_77 | reverse complement strand
TTTGTATTAGCTACCCTCTTTGGGGTATTTATGGCATTCAATATCGGCGGTAACGATGTCGCCAATTCATTCGGTACCAGTGTAGGGGCCAAAACCCTCACGGTTAAACAAGCACTTATGATTGCCGCAATCTTCGAACTCGGCGGAGCTATGCTCGCAGGTGCTGAAGTGACCAACACCATCCGAAAAGGGATCGTTGATGTCTCAGCGATGGATTTTGATCCGATGCTCCTTGTGTTTGTTATGATGGGTTCACTCCTCTCAGCAGGTACATGGCTTTTGTACGCCACGTTCAAAGGGTATCCCGTCTCCACTACCCACTCAATCGTTGGAGGGGTTCTAGGGGGTTCAATCGCTCTTGGATACGCGACGATGGAAGTGGGAGAATCGGTTTTTGCCCTTGTTCATTGGGATCAGATGCTTAAAATCGCAATCAGCTGGGTCGTTTCACCGATTCTAGGGGGGATGGCATCATATGGAATTTATTGGTATTTGAAGAAATTTATTCTCGATTATAACGACAATGTCCAAGCCCATATTGATGAGATCAAAGTCAAAGTAACTGCGCTGAAAGCCTCTTACAATGAAGCGGTTGCAACCGCTGAAGAGAAAGGACGTTTTGAAGAGCAAATGCATGAGTTAAACCGTCTCAAGAAAAAACAAAACGCTTTCTATGCCCTTCGTACCCATGCGCCGATTGTTGCGGCGTTCGGTACGGCGATGATCGCGGGGATGCTCTTGTTTAAAGGTCTTAAACATGCTAATTTGGGTCTTAACGATGCACAAATCTATATGTTACTCGCCGTTCTATCTACCCTTATGTACGGTGTTGTCTACGCGATTATCAAAGTGATGCACAAAGACACTCCCCACAAAGCAACATTACGTATTTTTAGTATGCTCCAAGTCCTTACGGCATCCTCCTTTGCATTCAGCCATGGGGCAAATGATATCGCGAACGCTATCGGGCCGTTTGCCGCTATCATTGATATTTTGGCTACGGGTCAAATTAATACAGAATCCCCTGTCCCTTTTATCGCCATGGCAACGTTTGGAATCGCGTTAGTAGCAGGCTTATGGTTTATCGGAAAAGAGGTTATAGCAACCGTAGGAAGCCGTATTACTGAAATCTTTCCGGTAACCGGCTTTGCAGCGGAGCTTGGTGCGACTTTGGTTATCTTGTTAGCAACCGTCCTAGGGATTCCCGTCTCATCAACCCATATCCTCGTCGGTGCGGTCATAGGGATCGGTATGCTCAACCGCGATGCAAACTGGAAACTAATGAAACCGATCGCTATGGCGTGGGTTATCACGCTTCCTGCTGCGGCAGGTATGGCAGCCCTCTTCTTCTTCGCCCTAAAAGTGACATTCGGCTATTAAGCCGAAGGATCACTTATAAAATGCCGCCGTACAGTCATTTTCGTAATAGTGGCGGCGGAAAACCACCCGCGCACCCAACCTCTCTCCTAAATATTTTATATCCGATTCTTGCAGGTAATTAAAAGTGTTTGACTCTTTATTTCCTTCTAAAAAGTTAAACACCAACCCCCGTGATGAAGCGCGGTAGCACCTCTCTATAAAGCGATAGGCAGCGTTGCGGGTTAAAATATTGAGGGCACCGCTGCAAAGATAAAACTCACCATGAGGAAGAGGATCGATGAGAATATCACACCGATTGATACGCGCTCCTGTTCGTCGTGAGGCCTCCTGAACCATAATCTCTAAGGAATCAAGCCCTGTATAGTCAATACTATTGCGCTGAGAGCGTATATAGCTGAATAAATCAGCGAAACCGCATCCTGCGTCAACAACGGAGAGTGCATCAAGCGGTAAAAGGGATAGTAGTTGAAAAAAACGGATCTCTTGCGACTCACGTGAGTTCCAGCGGAGTCCTTCCGGTGTAAAGCCGTATTTAACGATGCCCGAATGATAAAAGTGTTCGTTATCGATTCGGTTCATCTTATACCGTCAAAAGTTTATTTTTGAAGTTTACTCAAAGCATCCAAAATATTATTTTGTTTCGCTTGATCGAGCGGTGTATCATTGGAGACAAACATATAAAATTCAACCCGTCTATTTTTAGCACGATTCTCTTCGCTTGTGTTCTCTGCAACCGGTTTGGCCGAACCGAATCCCGCCGTTGATAGACGCTCAGGCGCAACACCGTTACGAATCAATTCTCGCATGACCGTTTCGGCTCTTTGGCTTGAGAGTTCAATATTGTCTCTATACTGTGTCCCTCTAGGGAGAGGTTGATTATCGGTATATCCGCGTACAGAAATATCAACGGTAGGAGGCAATGTATTAATAATATCGGTGACACGTCTGAGAAACAGATGTATCTCTTCATTATCAATCGTCGCATTTGCCCCTTTAAATGGGATAGAGGTAGGGAGTTTTAACAATACGCCATCCATACTCTGATCAAGCGGACCCGCGCCCATCGATGCACTTTTCAAATCTTGCTGAATTTTTTGAATCGCTTCGGACATCGCTTGACTTGCCGGAACCGGAGGCGAACCTACCAACAGTGATCCGCCATCCGCTACTGGTGCTTGTCCTGCGGGATTGGCAGTGGCATCAGGGGTCGGTTTTGTCTCACTGACCATATCAACAACCGGAGTAACCGCTTCAGGAACGGGTGCGTAATCGTAAATTTTTACAAACTCTTCTTTTACGGCCCGTATTTTTTCAGTGTTAACCGATGCAATAGCAAAAAGGGCAATAAAAAGTGCTAATAGGAGACTGAAAAAGTCGGCGGTCGGAACTGCCCATTTCTCACCCGCTTCACATTCAGGGCACTTTTTACACTTGTGTTTTTTTGCCATCTAGTCGCTCATCAATTAAATTGGCTATGTTTCTCTTCCGCAGGGGAAAGAAAATTCAACAATTTTGCTTCAAGAGTACGCGGATTATCTCCATGAACGATACCGACAATCCCCTCTAGCATCAGCTTTTGTTCTTTAACGATATGGTGCGATTTTGCAATCATCTTTCTTCCCCATGGCCCAAGAAGAACGTAGGAAGAGAAAATACCTGTAACGGTCGCGGTAAATGCCCCTGCAATACCTTTTGCCATTTCTGCCGGATTATCAAGTTTTTGAAGTGCCAGAATCAGACCCAAAACGGCTCCGATAAGACCCATAACGGGTGATGTTTCCCCCGCGAGAAGCCAGTAATGCCCACAACCGTGATAGTACGTTTCCGTCTCTTCGATAACCAGTTCCATCGTCTCTACAATCGTATCGACTTCGTTGCCATCAACCGCCATACTAAGTCCCTGCTTGAGAAACTCATTATCCAATTGAGCCACTTTTGCTTCTAACGACAACAGACCGTCGCGTCGCGCCATTGTGGATAACTCAATAATTTGTTTGATTCTCGCATGCAAATCGACAGAGCTCTTTTTAAAAACGATAGGGCCGAGATTTTTAAAGGCACCCTTTACGTATTCAACATCCGTAGCGACCGCTGCTGCAGACATTGCCGTAGGGAAAATAACGATCAAAGAAGCTAAGTGAATAATATGGAGCGGATTTCCTCCATCTAAAAGATCCCCTGTTGAAATAGACGCGATTGCCCCTACTATCCCTAAAATTACCGTTAAATCCACGTGACTCCTTCTCGCTTAGGGTACATCCTTGATATTACCATGGCACTAATTGCTTGATTGTATCTTGTTTTTACTGAAAATTAGGGGTAATTAGCTCTATTTTTTGTTAAAAAAAGTATATAAAACTTTAATCAAGAGCATTAGAAAAATTCCACTCCCCATGCTGGCGACAATAAATGCGTAATACTCATCATGGGTAATGGCATTTGCACTGTATCCCAACGTTGCAATGGCAACAGTAAAGGTAAGTGGCATCGAATCACTAAGCGAAAACAAAATGGTGTTTTTCAGTCCCAAATATCCCCCATAGGCAACAAACGAACTAATTAAGCGTATGCCGATAATAGCACTGGCAATAAAAAAGGCAAGCTGGAGGATTTTCATATCGGTAAACGCTTCCAATGCGAGGGTTGATCCGACGTGAATAAAGAAAATAGGGACTAAAAAGCCAAATCCGAAGGAGGAGAGTTTTTCAGGCAACTCGGTTTTATGTTTAAAATAGGTCGCAATTAACACTCCTGCCAAAAATGCTCCCAAAACAACATCAATTTTAAGATAGAGCATCATCGCAATCATAATAAACATCAACGCCATCGAAAAGCGGACATCCTGATCTTTACCGTCATCATGAGGCATGATAAGTGTTTTAAGTCCTGGATACCACCAAAATAGAACTCGCATTCCTCTAAAAAAGAGGACAAACCCGATCAAAAATAAAAAGAGCCCTCCGAGAGTGAACGCAAATTCTCTATTGTATCCGTATTCCAATCCTCCGCTGAGAATCGTCAATGCCATAATACTGACAAGCTCGCCGATGATACCGATGTTAAGTGCAAGCGCTAACCATGGCTCATTTTTTCCATACTCTTTGACCAATGCCATCAGCATTCCCAATGAAAAAATAGGGAACGCTACCAGATAGACTGAACTGAGATCAAAATAGATAAAGAGTGCAAAAGAACACGTATATAGCATCGCAAAATAGACAATAGTTCGACGGAGTAAAGAAGATTTTGCAAAGCCGAATTCTTTGAGATTGACCTCCATCCCCGCCAAAAACATCAGGTATAAAAATCCAACCTTGGCTATGATTTTAAAGAGTTCGTTTTCAACCAAGAATCCGAAATAGCCCGCAAGACTCCCAAGGAGAATTTCGACGACCACCACCGGAATTTTAGTCACACGAGATAAAAATGGAGAGAGCAAGACCAACAGGGAGAGGGTAATAATGACAACCGTATTGCTCATGTTCTAAGTGCTTTCCATACTTTTATCGCCTGTACATGCTCTTTCACATCGTGGGCACGAATAATCGTAGCCCCCTCCTCTATTGCTTTAAGATGAATTGCCAACGTTCCTGCCAAGCGCTCATCACTCTCTGAGGGAGAAATGGCATTGATCATCGATTTGCGGCTTGCCCCGACCATCAGTTTTTTACCTAAACGTAAAAAATGGCTTTGATGGGCTATTAAGAGACAATTCTCTTCTGTGCGTTTCCCGAAACCGATCCCGCAATCTAGAATCATATCTTTGATCCCGAAACTCTCCCCTTTTTCGATCCGCTGACGAAAGAACGCCTCTACCTCGCTGATAACCGAAGAATAACTCGGATTTTCCTGCATAGTCGCAGGTGTCCCTTGCATATGCATAATCACAGCCGTTGCGCCGTAACTGCCGCAGAGCCGTGCGACCTCATCGTTTGCCAACCCCGTAATGTCATTGATGATATGAAATCCTCTCTCAAGGGCATAATGGATGACGCTGGGTTCATAACTGTCTAGACTTAGTTTTGTCTTCTCATAGAGGCGCTGTTCATACAACGTATCAATGATAGGTGCGACGCGTGAAAGTTCCTCGTCGGCACTGACCGCCACACTTCCCGGACGGCTTGATACGCCCCCTATGTCGATAATGTCGGCACCCTCCGCAATCATCGTCTCTATTCTCTTTATCGCATGAGAGCCTTGAAATCGGCTGGCATGATAAAAACTATCATCATTTGCGTTGAGAATACCCATCACTGAGACAGTGTCATCACGTTTAAGACGGCAAAAACTCTCCAACTCGATCGAGAGTTGTTTCAGTCCAAACGGCTGGGCTTTCTCTTTTTTCACCAACGCTTGCAGTTGTCGCTCCGTTGCGATCAACACTACATCAACACGGGGAATCGATGCAGTAACCGTCCCTCTAGGAACCGCTAAATCGGCACCGATACTAAGGGCATCTTGTTTGAGTATATTGGCGGCGCCCACGTGCAGATCACGAATACGGATCAGATGCAACTGAGCTTTATCTTCCAAAATAGAGATACCGCCCCCATCGACACCGAGAGATTTCAGTTCACGGTGCAAATCAATGGTATTGGAGAGTTTTTCAACGACCACGCTTAACCTCTTTGAGAAAATTCATCAACACCATAACCAAAACACTCTGAAATCGGCTGTTAAGTTCGATCAGTCGCAGGGCTTTCTCAAATCCTTCGAGTTGTGGTGTGGTAAGGGAAAGTTTTTCCACATGGAGTGCCTGATACATCAACTGCTCAATCAATCCTTTTGCCTCATGCTTTTTGAGACGGTCATGCTCTTTTACAAACGTAAACAGCCCCGAGAGATCAAGATTTTTCAAACTTACAGGAAGTGTTTCATGGCTGAGTGGATGATGTTCTTGCGTGAGACTGAGACGTGAGCGAACGGTAGGGAGAAAGGTGCTTTTGTTGGGGGCGAGAAGGATAAAAACAATATTTCGTGGAGGTTCTTCGAGAATTTTAAGGAGAGCATTTTGTGCCGGAACCGTGAAGCTTTTGGCTCCGAGAATCAGTGTTTTCGTATTCTCTTCACTTTTATACGCTTCAGAAATGACCTCTTTGGCATCTTCAATTTTAAAATCATCCCGAATAAAAGTAACACAGCGAAGCGGCCGCCTAGACTCTTCTAGCTCACGTGCACGTTCCTCCACCTGAGCGGTGATGAGAATTCCCCCTCTCTCATTCGCGAACATTAATCTCCCCAAACAACACTGCACTGAGTGTTTTATCAAACAGACGGTAGAGCTGTAGCAATTTAATATCGATGAGAGGGTCGTGAGAGCGAAGCACTAAGGCATTTTGAAACCGCTCATCCATAATCCATAACAAAGAGGTGGCATTACGTTTCGCGATATCGGCACGGCGATCATCTCCCCGCCCGACATACCAAAACAAATAATCTCCCTTAAA
Organism: Sulfuricurvum sp. RIFOXYD12_FULL_44_77; assembly: GCF_001830725.1. NCBI lineage: Bacteria > Pseudomonadati > Campylobacterota > Epsilonproteobacteria > Campylobacterales > Sulfurimonadaceae > Sulfuricurvum > Sulfuricurvum sp. RIFOXYD12_FULL_44_77. The sequence continues at coordinate 103 of NZ_MIBU01000143.1, read as the reverse complement.
AGCAATATCAAGCATATCAATGAGCATATCAATCGACTCTCCGCCGCTGATATACTCATAATGGGGATAAAGAGAGTCGATACAGACGATAGGGATCATCGGA
>NZ_MIBU01000142.1:0-7077 GCF_001830725.1 Sulfuricurvum sp. RIFOXYD12_FULL_44_77 | reverse complement strand
TACTTAAGCTATAATATCAGCATGATATTATGTGACATCGGCAACACATCGGTTGATTTGTTCTGTGAGGGGGAACGCACCAAGCTGAGTGTGGAAAATTTTGATCCTGCGACCCTTCACGATGATGTTTATTACGTCAGTGTCAACACCCTTTTTAATGAACAAATTCAAAAGTATGCAAACTGGCATGATGTGAGAGAACTTATCGATTGGGATAAATACTACCCCACAATGGGGATTGACCGTATTATGGTGTGTGAAGCGGTAGAAGAGGGTGTTATCGTCGATGCGGGGAGCGCCATTACCGTCGATATGATGCGCGGCGGTGTCTATCAGGGGGGATTTATTTCTCTAGGGCTTCGTGCGGCGTATGAAGCGTATGCAAGAGTCTCTCCTGCGTTGGATATGTCATTTAACTTTGAGGTAGATTTAGTTAAAATGGCAAAAAATACTCCCGATGCACTCACGGTCGGTTTTCTGGCTCCTTTGATCTTGAAGATCGAGAGTTTAGGAAAGCCCATTTATATGAGCGGCGGAGATGCACGGCTGTTGTCCCGTTTTTTACCCGAGGCAACGGTGGATGAAGAGTTAATCTTCAAAGGGATGAAAAAGTTGATTGAAAAAGGTGTTAAATGCTAAGTGTCGCACTCCCAAAAGGGCGAATTGCCGAAGATACGTTGGAAATTTTTGAAACGATCTTCGGTAGCAGTTTTAAATTTGATGATCGTAAATTGATCTTAGAGACGGAAAATTTTAAATTTTTATTGGTTCGTAACCAAGACGTTGCGACGTATGTCTACCACCAAGCGGCCGATATCGGTGTTGTTGGTCTTGATACTCTCGAAGAGCAGGGGTTGGACGTTATCCGTCTGCTCGATTTGCAAAAGGGAAAATGCCGTGTCGCGATCGGGATGCGTGCGGGTGAAAAACCCGATTTTACCAAAAGCGAGATCAAGGTAGCGACCAAAATGGTGAATATCACCAAGCGCTATTTTGCCGAGCGTGCGGTTGCCGCCGATATTATCAAACTCTACGGATCGATCGAGCTCGCCCCCCTCGTAGGGCTTGCCGATATGATCGTCGATGTCGTCGAGACGGGGAGTACGATGAAACAAAACGGGTTGGAAGTCGTCGAGACGATTATGGAATCAACGACCCATCTGATCGCCAATAAAAACAGTTTTTTCGAGAAAAAAAGTGAGATATTAGATATTTATGAAAAAATAAATGCTCTTTTGTATGGGAAATAATTAAGCAATTCACAATTGATTAACAATTACTATCTACAATACTGAAAACATACAAAGGATATTCAAATGTCAAAAATTATATTGCCGATGGCGTTGTCACTGCTCGTCTCAAGTGCTCTTATGGCAGAGAGCTTTTCGATTGTTGAATATGTTAATGTAACACGTTCAGCTCCTATCTATTCAACGGTTCAAGAAGAGGTTCCGAGTGAAAGATGCTATGACGTCAAAGAAGAAGTAAGCTCAGCGAGCGGTGGACATTCAGATGTCGTCGGTGCCGTTGTCGGGGGTGCTTTAGGGGGTGTTTTAGGACATCAAGTCGGCGGCGGAAAAGGTAAAACGGCGGCTACGGTCGGCGGAGCGGTATTAGGTACTCTTGCGGGTCAGAATATCGGGAGCAAATACAATACTCCACAAAATGCAACCTATCGAGTCGTTCGCAAATGTGAAGTGACGAACAGTGTTCAATCCCGTCGAGTATTGAGCGGATATAACAATATTGCTAAAGTGAAAGGGAAAGAGATCAGCATAGAGAGCGATCAGCCCCTTAAACAAATTCCCGTTACTATTACTTACAGCTATTAATCTTCATCTCCCTTTTTTTGGGAGAAAAATCTCCCCTTTATTACCCTCTTTTTAACGATAATCTGTTAGAATAATTCATAAATATAAATTTTCTACAAGAACAGGAGTTTCCATGGCACTCAAAGTGGCGATTAACGGAACAGGCAGAATCGGAATTATCGTAGCGAAAATTATTTCTGAGCGGAATGATATTGAGCTGGTAGCATTAAATACGACGGCAAAACCTGACATGTTGGAATATTTACTCAAGTTTGACAGCGTTCATCGCGGGATTGATGCCAAAGTGATCGATGAGAACACGATTGCAATCGGTGGTAAAAATGTCCGTATGTTTCGGGAACGCGACATTGAAAAAGTTGATTTCGGTGGTTGCGGTGCGGAAGTGGTTATCGAGTGTACAGGGGTATTTTTGGATCAAGAGAGCTGTCAAAAACACCTCAAAAACGGAATCAAAAAAGTCATTATGTCGGCTCCTGCGAAAGATGATTCTCCAACCTATGTGTATGGCGTTAACTCTGATAGCTACAAAGGGGAAACGATCATTTCGAACGCCAGCTGTACGACCAACTGCTTGGGACCGATTTGTAAGGTATTGGATGATGCGTTCGGTATTGAAAACGGTTTGATGACAACGATTCACTCGTATACGAACGATCAAAATGTTTTGGATGTTAAACACTCAAAAGATCCTCGTCGTGCACGTGCCGCAGCCCTTAATATGATCCCTACCTCTACGGGTGCGGCGAAAGCGATCGGCAAAGTAATGCCGAAATTACTTGGAAAACTCAACGGCTATGCGATGCGTGTACCGACTCCCGATGTTTCGGTTGTCGATTTGACCGTTAACTTGAGCAAAGCGGTTACCAAAGACGATATTAATGCCGCATTCACTGCAGCAGCAGCCGGAGCTTTTAAAGGGCTTATCGAAGTGGATAACGACAAACGTGTATCCTCTGATTTTATCGGATCAACCTACAGCTCAACCTACGTTCCCGATATGACGAGCGTTGTTGACGGTACTACGGTAAAAGTATTGGCGTGGTATGACAATGAGTGGGGATACAGCAGTCGACTTGTGGATATGACGGTTCTAATCGGAACACACTAATGCTTCGCTATACGAACCATTTTGAGAGCGGGTTACTTGATTCTCAAACTTTGGAAAAAGGGTTTGAGGCCGTTCGTCGTGAAGCCTCTTCAGGAGAAGTAGGGTATTACCACCTTCCCCTTTTATCACAACCCCTTGTGGAAGAGCTTAAAACGATTCTTCATGATATCGACCGTCGTTTCAATACGATTGCCATCATCGGGATAGGGGGATCGTCGCTGGGTATAAAAGCGATAGAGAGACTCCTTCGCCCCAGCACCCCCAATGCTAAAAAGCTGATCTATCTCGAAAACTCTGATCCTATCAGTATTATGAGTGAGATGAAGCAGATTGATAAGTTCCGTACCCTCTTTATCGTGATATCCAAATCGGGCGGTACCGTCGAGACACTTTCTATCTTTAAGCGTCTGATTGTCAGCTTCGAATTACCGTTGGAAAACTCTGATCAGATTTATGTCGTGAGTGATGAAGATTCGATACTTGCTCATTTCGCGGATGATCATCATCTGCGCCGTTTTGTGATACCTAGCAATGTCGGCGGGCGCTTTTCGGTACTCAGTGCGGTCGGGATGGTCCCTTTAACGTTGGCTGGCTTTGATACGGCTGCAATCCTTAAGGGGGCACAAACTTTTTTAGAGCAATTTTGGAAGCGTGAAGAAGACCACATGCTCGAAAAAGCAGCCTATTACGTGACCCATAGCGATCACTATCCTATGAATGTTTTATTTGCCTATTCCGATACTTTCGAAGAGTTTGGCAAATGGGTCGTTCAGATATGGGGTGAGTCTCTGGGTAAACGAAACGGACTCGGTGAGCGGGTGGGGCTTACACCGATCTCTTTGATCGGATCGGTCGATCAGCACTCGTTCTTACAGCTCATTATAGAGGGGCCACTCAATAAAACGGTCACCTTTATGCATATTGAGCATTCGGAAGAGCATTTAATGATTCCTAACCTTTCTCTCAAACATTTAGAGAAAAGCGACTTTGTGAACGGTAAAAGTTTTAATGATCTTATCAATGCTCAGTGCCATGCAACGATGCAAAGTGTGTTGCAAAGCGGTGTCAGTGTTGATGAAATTGCGTGGAAGAAAATCGATGAAGGCTCTGTCGGTGAGCTGATTCTCTATTATGAACTTTTAACCTCGTTAAGCGGAGCATTGTTTGGGATCAATACATACGATCAACCGGGTGTAGAGATAGGGAAAAAGATTTTAGGAACCTACTTCGAGAAGTGATGCTTAGGCGTTTGTGCCTAAGCTTTCTGCATTAAATACTCTTCTGACTCTTTGTTCAGATTATCCATTAGGGTAAAGAGAAGCTGACTTTGTTGTTCCATCTCTTCGAAACTGCTAAGAATCTCATCTTGATGATGGATGGTTTTATCTTCCCCTTCAATATATTTCATATTAGTAATAACAATATTATGAACTGTTGCATGCGGCGTTAGCATTTTTCCATAGCTTGAAAGATGGGAGAAACGCTCTTTTCCTGCCCCTTCATCGTACCATTTGCCTAAGCGGCAATTGTGGTGATCAGAGAATTGGGTTTCCGTTCTACCGTTCGCAATACTTTTATAGGCATTCGATTTGAAGATGATATGGTCAATTTTCGCCAACGTAATAAAGGTGGTGTTTTCAATCGCAGTCGTTTGTATCGCCGCTTTTTTAGCATCTTCGTTGAACATATAGAGGGTTTGACGAAACGAACTGATAGATTCGCTTGAGTCTTGGGCAATCTCATTCATATCTTCAGAGTTTGAGTGGATTTCCGTGGTCTCTTGCTGGAGTGTTTGAACCGCAATACCGATCTCTCCCGTTGCTTTTTGGGTACGTTCGGCAAGTTTACGCACTTCATCGGCAACAACGGCAAATCCTCGACCGTGTTCACCAGCACGCGCCGCTTCGATCGCGGCATTGAGAGCAAGAAGATTGGTTTGGTCGGCAATGTCTTTGATCAGATTGACGACCGAGCTGATCTCCCCCGTTTTCGCATTAAGGGAGTTAATGGATTCGACAGAAACATGTACTAGCTCGATAAGACGGCTGAGTTTGGTAATAATATCTTCTAGCTCATTTACGCTGTTGGATGATTTTTCGGAAGTGGTTTGGCTGATAGCCGCAATGGTGTGAAGGCGTTGAATGGTTCGTTGGAGATCTTGCTGAATCACTTCCATCCCCCCTCCGATACCGGTGCCGATTTGCCCTAATGCGCTGTTGAGTAATGATTTTTGTATATGGAGGTAGTTGGAATGCATGGAACCGATAGCCATATTGACAAAACTGCTGGCCTCTTTGTATTCCCCTTGTAACCCTTTTATATTGATTTTTCGGTGGAATTCATCACGGCTCGCCGCTTCGACGCTGGCGCGGATCTCACGAATAAATACTTCGGTCTGATCGAGCATATTGTTGGTGTTCCAACACAAATCACTGAGTTCTCCGTGATCTCTAATATGGGTGATACGGCTTTCAAGATGACCGATTTCAGCCCCTTTGATAACGGCAGCGACTTCGCTGACGGTGTCTTGGGTTTTTCGTATATTGATAAACATAAACCATGCAAGGGCAAAGTTGAAAAAGTTTAGCAGACGTACCCAACTCCATCCGTACAAAAACATCTCAAGGAGGAGTGCGATGACGAATAGAGCGATGGATGCAATATTGGCGTATTGAATTTTAGAGAGAGAGGATAAATTCGTCATACGACATTCCTTTGTCTTTTAGAATTTGATTCAGTGTTGCCTCTGAAGCACTGATACCGCCGCTTTTTTCTTTTTGAAGGAGCATAGAATAAAGAGGTTTAATAACGTCAAGTGCTTTTTTAGAAGGTTGACGTCGGACAGAATGGTAATTGGTAATTTTTCTATTGGTATCAAATGAGGGGGTGACGTGGGCAAATACCCAGTAGAAATCACCGTTTTTTGTTTTATTCTTGACATAGGCAAAAATCTCTTTTCCCTCTTTGATCCGAGTCCAAAGGAGTTTAAAAACAATAGCCGGCATATCTTCATGTCTGAGTATGTTATGCGGTTGATCAATAAGTTCAAGCTCATTGTAGCCGGACATAGCGATAAAAAGGGAATTACCGTAGGTGATTTTACCGTTTAGATCCGTTTTGGATACGATAAACTGTTCATCACCGAAAGTTAGTTCTTGGTTAGGCATAAAAGTCCTCATCTGTATAATAAAATATCATAAACCGAATCTATTAGTCTAACAGCCATTTCCTGAATGTTTTCCCTTTTATGGGGCGATTGGTCAGTTTTTGATAAATATTTTCGGCTTTACTGCGAGGAATCGCAACATAACTAAGATGATCGAGTTGATCAATCTTCCCAATCTCTTCTTGACTCAAGCCACATTCATGTATAAGAGCCCCGACAATATCACCGGCACGCAGTTTCTCTTTTTTCCCCGCATCGATACAAATCGTACGCATTAACGTCTTCAGTGAAAACTTCTCTTTGATATCGGGAAGCTCTATGGGAGTAATCGGACGTTTGAGATCCATGAAACGTTCATATTGATGATGATTGACCAAGGTAATGGCGACACCGCTTTTTCCGGCACGTCCCGTACGACCGATACGGTGGGTATAGCGTTCGTTTTGGATAGGTACTTCATAGTTGATTATAGCATCGAGCCCTTCGATATCAATACCTCGACCGGCGACATCGGTCGCTACGAGGATAGGGGCACTTAAATTTCGAAACTGGATGATCGCTTCGTTTCGATCAAACTGCTCCATATCTCCATGTAACGTTAGGGCATGGATACCTATTCCGTTTAGGTCATCACATAAAGCGGCCGCATCGACTTTTGTATTACAAAAGATGATGGTATTCGTTATGTTGTGAAGTTGAAGAACCTGTGTAATAGAGGCAAGCTTTTTATTGCAGATATAGGCAATCTCTTCAATTTTCGGTTTGCTAATAGCGTGTTCGGCAGTCACCATCACCGGATCTTTCATAAACTCCGAAGTGATGGTTTTGATCGATTCGGGAAATGTAGCAGAAAAAAGGAGTGTTTGTCGTGTGGGCGGGGTGAATCCCAAAATAGTCGTAATATCTTCGATAAATCCCATATCAATCATCTGGTCGGCTTCATCCAAAACGACGGTTTGTATTTGAGCCGT
>NZ_MIBU01000141.1:0-10448 GCF_001830725.1 Sulfuricurvum sp. RIFOXYD12_FULL_44_77 | reverse complement strand
TCATCGGGATCGAATCCCACATCAATAGCAACAGGGCCGACAGGGGTAACGTAGCGTAATCCTGTCCCGACTCCCAAATACCCCTCATTGGCATAATCAGGGATAGTTTTTTCAGAGGCAAATGTGAGATCACTGAATACTACCCCTCGGAACTCTCCTACTATCGGAAAACGGTACTCAAGCGTCCCTTCGACGAGTGATGAAAATCCTATCGGATCGCCGCTTCTGTTTTTAGGTCCCAAATCACGATAGGTATAGGCACGATTGGAGTTCATCCCCCCTGCATAAAAACGGTACGAAGAGGGGAGCTCTCCGTCGTATAGTCGCAGGGTTCCCCATTTGAGCTTCGCGCCGAAGACATGCTCGCCGATGCTGGTGATATAAGCACTCGAGAGGAGACTTTTAAAATAGGTAGCATCCGAAACAACCACCGATTGGAGCGATCCGCTCAAGCGGGCATTGAGCCAATACCCTTTTGTCGGCTCCAGCGGTTTGTCGCGGGTATCGAGGTTGATCTCCCCTAAAGGTGACGTGATAAAGAGGACGGAATCGGGAAACGTGTTCTGATCGTGTGAATCATACGTCTCAACCTCATCAAACAGTACCCCAACCATGGCAGAAGCCGGAGAGTCTTGGTATTTCGCCGTAAGCTTTTCATAGGTACTTTTCGTTTTATACCCATCAAAAATTTCGTTGGTATACCCGATTTCCCCCCCTAACAATCCTCGATTGCGGAGCGGATACGCAATACTCCCTGACGCCTCTTGTTTAACCTGAGAATAGCGGGCATCGAGAGAGAGGGTTTTGAGATCACCGAAAAAGTTACGGTGTTTCAGCCCTGTTTGTGCCGCAAATCCCTCATCACTGCTGTATCCCACACCGGCAGTAAATCGAATCGGACGCTCCGCCTCTTCGATACTGAGACTGATCGGAACCACACTGCCGTTTCGCTCATTGTCATTGATAACCACACGGGCAATCCCCTCTTGGGCATAAAGGGCTTCGTAACTGAGCCGAATCGCTTCGACACTGTAGGGATCTCCCTCCTCAAACCGAAGCATCGAAGCGGTGAGATTCCCGTCGATATTGGGGGTCGATGCAACACTCACCGCTCCGAAAGTACACGGCTCTCCCGGTGTCGCCTCGAAGAGGAGATAGGCGCGGTCGGTTTCGATATCGACCCATGCTTTGGTATTGAACTGCGCATTACAATAGCCCGATTCTCCGTAGCGTTTTTTAATCGCCGATTTGGACGCTGAAAAAGCCTCTTGGTCAAACAACCCCTCCGTGCGAAGCGAAATGGCCGATTGTATATCCAAAAGGCTGTTGATTTGAATATCTCCGATGAGGATGGGATCGTTCTCCTGAATCTTGAAAACAACCTCTTTTTCGTTTGTCTCGGAGGTGATGCGGGCGTGATAGTACCCTTTGGATTTATAGAAGCTGGTGAGTGCCGAAACACTTTGAGAGACGGCTATGGGTTCGATAGAGGGGTGATCTTCCCACACTTCGATTGCGAAAGGTTTGCGAAGCCCCAAAGTCGCATACAGCTGATCGGAGGTAATTTTTTCATTCCCGACAAAGGTGATCGGAAGGGGGGTGCCGAGCAGTGCTACGCATTGCAACACCATTATGACGATATACCGCATCAGCACCCCTTCAAATATTTGACTCTATTTTACCGTAACAATCGTATACTCTAGGTAACCCAGCCCTTTAGGTTCGCTTTTTAAGAGAGAAAGAATCTCCCGTATCGTCCCCGCATGAGAACAGATTAAAATGTTTTTATCGAGGGGAAGTTCTTCTAAAAATGTTTCGATCCGTCGACGAAAATGCTCAATACTCTCTTCGCAAATAAAGCTATGCCAGCTCTCTTGTGATTCTAAAAAAGAGGGATCATATTCCTCCATACGCTCGATCTCCTCAAAGCTTTTCTCCTCAAAGTGCTTTTTAAAAGCTACTTCCCGCAAACGTTCGTCCGTTTTAAAATCAGAATACCCGAGGGCTTCGAGGCTCTGGGTGCATCGGCGCAAATCGGAAGAGTAGATAGCATCATAAGAACGAGAAAGCGCTGCAGATCTAAACAGCCGAGGATCGATCGGGATATCGGTATGACCGATAGTGCGTCCGTGATACTCCGCAGAGGGAGCCGCATGGCGCAGGAGTGTCAGTACCATACTAACAGCACCGTTAGTATCAGCATCAGCTCAGAGCCCTCCAACGACATCCCCAGAACATCCCCGTTGATAAATCCGAGTCCTTTTTTCGCGAAGGAGGAGAGGAGAAACGCGGTGAGACCCCCCACACCAAAGAGGAGAAAAATATTCCACGAGAGGAGATAAAATCCTAAAGCACCGAACAAACCGATCACTAACACGAGGGGAAAAAGTCGGAGATTCGTATGAAGCTGTGAGACGAACGACGAACGAAAATCGTAGGTACGGATCAGAATGAGAAGCCCCAAACGGCTGATAACGGCAATAACAACAAAAGGGAGAAACAGATGGTGCATCAGCAGTGTCGAGAGGGCGGCGATTTTCAGGAGGGTAAAACTCACTCCGTACAACACCCCCATCGCCCCGACAGTGGGGTCTTTGATAATGTCATAAGGATCTTTTCCGCTGTGGGCGGCGTATAGCGCATCGGCGACATCGATCACCGCTTCGGTGTGGATAAATCCATACAGCACCATATACGCCACGGCAGCGATCAGCGCCCCTAACCACCCCAGCGACTCCAAAGCCATAAAAATCCCGATAGAGAGGGATGCCAAAAGGGCTCCTACAAACGGGAGGGTGAGGAGCATCGCTTTCAACACACGAGGATGACTCAGATCATCGTCGGTACGGAAACGGATAGGGAGGAGGGTAAAGTAGCTCAGGGCAAATTTAACCCCCAAATAAACCTTATTCACACGGCACCTCTTTCATAATGGTGAGCCAATTCCGATCAAACACTTTACGGATATAACTCTCGCGGTGGGGAACGATGCACCCCGCGCAGTTTTGATGGATGGCCTTTTCACTCACATAGCGATCCCCATCGGGGCTCTCGATGGAGCAGGTACTAAAGAGGGTTCGTTCACCCTCACGCGCGAATCCGCTCTCGTTAAAACGGAAGTTTGGGCAGGCACAGAGGTAGCAGTTGAGTTCTTCGGTGTCGTGGCATTTTTTATTTTCAGCATAGAGTGGGCAAAAATCAGGCTCACGCTTGATCATGTTTTCAAAGCGGAAATATTCTATCACTTCGTCGTCGCTGAGATGGGTGAGCTTCTCCATGATTGCGGCGTGTTTGGCCGCATGCTCATCAAACCATTGTTTATAGGACATAGAAAGTATCCTTGATTAATTTAATTTCATTAACGCCGATATAATAAAAACGTGGTACTATTCTTGCTGAATTCAGTACCAATCGGTAACTAAATCTATCGAGGTTTCGATCGCAGAACCAGCGTAGCAAATCAGCGTTCAAAGCGGGTTTTACCCTCTTTAAAAAGGTGTCCTTATGAAAAAAACTATTGCAAACACTAATAAATTCTTCTCTACTGCTAAAAAGCGGGAAACTATGATTGTTAATTCGGTTTACACCTCTGCCAAAGCAGAAGGTTCTAAAACCACCAAAAAAGAGTTGAAAGAGCATTACAGACTTATCCATTCCTAATCTCTTCTTCAATTTTTTCGATTAATAATTGCTGCAACGGTTCATAATTGCAGTGATACCCTTCATGAACTTTTTGAATATAGTTATCACCGCTTTTGAGATTGAGTCCGATCATGGGGAAACCGTTTTTCGCCAAAATAATATCCCCTAAAAGTCGGCTAATCCGTCCGTTGCCTTCCCGAAACGGGTGGATAAACAAAAACTCGCTCAATAAACGGGATAAATCCGTCGTAATCAGCTCAATATCCTCATACTTCTTTTTGGAAACTTCTTTGATTAGAATGTTTAAATCGGGTAGTCCATTGAGAAATTCAAGTCTCCACGTCCACGCTTCAAGATCATCACCTTTACTCATTTCAACGGTTCTCAGTTCACCTGCAAACGGATAAATCGATTCAAACACCCGCTTATGCCATTTTATGACGGTATTAAATCCGAACGATCTTGAAATATCGAAGTTTACGACCAAATCACTGTAGAGTTCGAGAAGTTTCAAGTCTTCTTGTTTTTGGATGAGATCACTATCGGTAGATTTGAGATAGTTAATACATACTCCGTTAGCAGTCATGATCTTTTGAATATTGTTGCTTTCCCAGTGATTCCAAGGGTTGGTAATGATTTGATCAGGGTGTAGTCCGTCACATTCCGCATTCGCTTTATCGAGAATATTTTTAGGCGGCTTTGTTGATTTGAAGTATCGTGTATCCGTCTCATACCAATATTGGATAGATGCGTTATGCGTCGTTTTAAAAGCATAAAGGAGATATTTTGTTTTTGTCATTCCGATGATCTCCTTTCTAAGCCTCTTTGACGATTTCGATTTTATATTGTAACCCAATTTTTTTCTTTACTAATCTTTCGAAATTTGACTGTAAATCCTCTCCATATCGATCTCGTCTCTCATCGTCGCGATGAAATCACCCACCGTTTTTTGCTTGTACTCCTCAAACGCCTCGTCCTCGAACAATCCGTGAACAAACGTCCCTTTGATGTGATCTTTCTCATACCACAGCGGATATTTGCCGCTCACCCCGTGATGGATCTCGAATCCTCTCACCGTTTTGCCGAAGATCGAATACTCACCCTTTTTGAGCACTTTCTCTTTTTGAAACATGATCACATCGTCGATAAATCCGAGGGCTTCTTCACGGCTTGGTTCTGCCGTTTCGACACACTCCTCGTCGAGGATACTCTCAAACATCATCTGATACCCGCCGCAAATCCCCAGTATCTCTTTTTTTCGCTCTTTGAGTGCATCAAACAGCCCCGTTTTTTTGAGCCACCGCAGATCCTCGATGACCCGTTTGCTCCCGGGGAGGATGATAAGATCAAAGCTCTCCAGCGAAACATTGGAGGTGATGAACTCGACGAAGATGGTCTCATCGGCGATGAGGGGTTCGAAATCGTTGTAGTTGCTCATCGTGGGGTAGGCGATGATCCCGATTTTTTTCGCGGGGTGGGGTTTGTTTTGGACGAAATTTTTAAGGCTTTGGCTATCTTCAAACCCGAGGTTGAGGGGGAGATAGGGGAGGACGCCGAGAACGGGGATACCGAAACGCTCTTCGATAATCTTCACCCCCTCATCAAATAGGCTCCGATCACCCCGAAATTTGTTGACGATCACCCCGATGACGTTGGCGCGCAAGGCTTCGGGGAGGAGATTATAGACCCCCCAGATCGAGGCGAACACACCTCCTTTTTCGATATCGGCGACGAGGATGATCTTCGTGTTATATTTCTCGGCGATGTAGATATTGGAGAGGTCTTTCTCCATCAGGTTCAGCTCCACGGGACTCCCCGCCCCCTCACAAATGAGACACTCGTACCGCTCGCTCAAATACTCGAAGCACTCATCAACGGCGGGTTTTAGGGTATCGAGATCGCGGTAATACTCCCGCACCTCTTTATCCTCCACAACGTGACCTTTGACGATCAATGAGGCACTGTTCCCGTGACCCGATTTGAGGAGGATCGGGTTGAGGTGGTAGCTCGTCGGTATCCCCAGCACTTCCGCCTGAAAATATTGGGCGATGGCGATCTCGCTCCCGTCATCACACACATGGGAGTTGTTGGAAACATTTTGGGCTTTGAACACCCCGACGTTGAATCCCCGCTCTTGCAGAAGTCTCCCGATCACAAACGTAAGGGTCGATTTCCCCGCGTCGGAGGAGGTGCCGAAAATAGAGATCGATCTCATACGTAAACCCTCGCCGCTAAAAGTAGTATTACAAGGGTATCGAGTTTCCACTGAAGGGCTAATGCGCGACGGACATCCAGAGCGGTGATTTCCATTGCCCCCTCGCCGAAATAGGGTTTCTCTTTGACTTTGCCAAAATACGATGTCGCCCCTCCGAGGGAGAGACCCAGCGAGAGTGCCATCGCCGAGATCGGGTATCCCGCGTTCGGGCTTTCGTGCAATGCGCCGTAACGCCATGTTTGTGTGATTTGGTCGAGCTTGCCGAAGAGAACCAAAATGAGTATTGCCGTGATACGCGAGGGGAGGAAGTTCGCGATATCGTCCAACCGCGCGCTCACCTTGCCGAATTTTTCGTATTTTTCGTTCCGATATCCCACCATCGAATCGAGAGTATTGACCGCTTTATAGAGAAACAGCCCAACCAAACCGAATACTAACAGATAAAACAGCGGGGCGATTACCCCGTCACTGAGATTTTCGGCATAGGTCTCGATAGCGGCTTTGTGGATGTCACTCTCGCTCAGGTTTTCGGTGTCACGGCTAACCAAATATCGGATGCTTAAAGGATCGCTCAATACCTCTTTCACGCTCATGTAGAGCATTTTCCCCGCAATCCCCGTAGAGGCGATAATTCCTAAAATCCACGGATTAACGATCAGCGAAATCGGAGTGACGAGTGCTAACACAGCGGCTAACAACCAAAACACGAGCCAAAAACCGCGCAGAATACTGTCGCGATAAAACCGATTTTGAAAGGCGGTGATGAAATCGCCCATAAGGATAACGGGATGACGGATGAATTTGAACTCGCCGAAAATGCGGTCGGTGACGTAGGCGATGAGGGCGATGTCAAAGAACATTAAATCAATTCCAGCTCTTCGCTGATGTCTTTGATGAGTTTTGAGAGAGGACGTTTGTTGATCTCTTCATCGGTGACATATCCGCACGTTATCAACCGTAGTAAATCTTCACGGCTTTTGAAAAGTGTTCCTTCATAGCGATTAAAAAGTTCATCAATATAACTTTCATTATAGATTTCGGCTTTTTGGATCAATTCGAGAACGATGTCTTTGTGTTCTTTATATATATCTTCTAATCGAAAGGTCTCGATAGTATTTTTTGTTTTTATATCCTGAGAATCATTTGGTTTTAAATCCAGTGTTATCCGTTCTTTTGAAAAAATAGCATGATGTTTATTCTCGTCTGTTGCATCATTCAAAAAGTGAGAGAATTTTGCTTTTTTATTGAAGTCATCTTCATAAGGATGTAAATGAGGGAGTTCGTAAAAATTCTTGGCATGCTTAAATTTACTATTGCATATTGAACACGATGGTATCAAATTATAAAAACTAATTGCTAAAAAAGGGTATCTATCTTTATCATAAAAGTGATCAAGTGAAGCAATAATTCTTGCTTTTTTTTGTTTTCTATCTTCAAATCTAAAAATATATTCACGATTGCAGAATGGGCATACTTTTAGATTCAAATCTTCCATTAACTGAGCACCCCATTTATCTCTAAATGTTCCATACAAATCTTTTAATTGATTAATATTTTTAGAAAATCCCTGTGGAGTTTTTTGAATTAAATCCCTCATCTGTGAAGGTTTAGCTGTTACAATCTGTTCTAAATCTTTATCAAAAAGATGCAATAAATCACAATTGATTTCATCCAATTGATATTTTGTATCTTTTTTTTGAACGTACTTTTCAATTAGTTTATAATATTTTTTTGCCAATTGATCTAAATTATTTTGTTGAATTTGAATCATTGACTATTTTTCCAAATCAAAGTCATTCTATCTTCAAGCCTTTTTATCTCTTCTTTTATTTTATCTATCTCATCTATTTTAGACATTCTTTTACTATCCAACATCTTTTGAAGTTGTCGCTTTAAAATAGGTTCACCGATAATTGAAATGATATCTTCGCAGTATGATAGTTCATCTTCAGAAAGTTGTTTTTTATTAAGATAAGAAATCGCTTGGTTGATTTTCTCTTTTGCAAATTCACCCATAAGCCCATTTTCCATAAAAAAACCGTGAGCGAGTAATGTATGAATATTTGATCCAAATGTCTCCATATTAATCTTTATTTGTTTTCCATCTATCAAAAATATTACATTTTCTTTTGGTAAATCAGATAATAAAAATGGAGAATGACTTGTAAAAACAAGATGAAACTTTTTTTTCAGTTTTGACAATAGTGTTACTAATTCATATATATATTTTCTTTGCCATTCAGGATGTAATGCTAATTCTGGTTCATCAAAAAACAATAAAAACTCATCCTTGGCTGTCTTATATTGTGATCGAAAATATAAATTTAAAAATTGACCAAAAATAGTTTTTTCTCCATGACTTAAATGTTCATAATATCTATTGCTTTTATCAACGAAATCAAACTCAAACAACTCAATATATTGCTTCAAATAAATATATCTTTCTCTATCAGATAAATCACTAATTAATAAATATCTATCTTGAAATAATTCACTGAACTCTTCTTCTCGAATATGCATGCTTTCTTCAGTAGTATATTTTTCTAACAAAACTTCTTTATCTCGCAAGATGCTTTCATCAAAATCATAATCAGATATATACCATAACATCAAAAATCTATGATAATCATCTACTGCTTCTGAAAAAAGTTCACTTGCAGTATGTTCAAAATCTATTTTTTGATTTCTGAGAAATTTGTCATGTCTATCTTCTTCTTGAATTGACATCCCTTCACTATCAGTAGTCCAAGGATAAGGAGTTATGTCCTCAACTAATTCCTCATATACAGTTCTTAGTGATTTTGGGCTAATTTTAATTTTTTCTGGAATGTACATAAAAGTAGTCAATTCAAACCCAAGATCATCATAAGTATGTGTGATCATTCTAACAATGGCTTCTTTATCTAATGTTATTTGATTTTTCAACTCTTCTGGTATTTGGCTTTCTGCTTTATAAGATAAATGCTGTATCGGATCTATACTATTAACTGATTCAGCATCACAACAAATCGAAACTTTTTGATTCGAAATATAGTAAAGTTTATCATTTTCGCTAACTAAAAGGATGAATCCAAAGCATTCCTCTGAGAGATTGTCATCAATAATCTGTTTAAATCCATTTTGAGGTAGAACTTCAAATATTTTTTGTAATCCATCTAAAATCGTACTCTTTCCACTCCCATTTTTTCCAACAATACAAGTAATACAGATATCATCATAAAAAAATCTTTCTATATATTCATTTGGCATAATAATTAATTTACAATCTTCTTTTAATACATTATGTCCATTCTCATTTTGTATAAATTCCGCCTTGAATTCACAAGAAAATCTTGGACTAAAATTAAATCCTTGATTTTCAATACTACCATAGCCTTCTACCCATAAATAAATTAATTCCATCAGTTTTCCCTGTCTGTTTCGCTTATTGTACCCTCTCTTAACTCAAAGGCGATATTGGCAATCGCCGTTTCAAACCGCTTCATCGCCTCCAACTCTTTCACCGCGATCCGCACAGTCCGCTCATCCAAAAAGTCAAAGTTAGAACAATCGCGCACCATGATGCGGTGCGGAACAAGTTTCTCCTGAAACTCTTTCGCGGACATCGAAGCAAGGCGAACAAGAAAAAAGTTCGCATCACTCTCAAATACTTTCTCAAAAAGGGACGAGTTATCGAGGAGGGTTTTCAGATAGGTTTTCGCCTCCGCGTTCAGTTCCCTCGATTGCGCACGAAACGATTCATCGGCTAATGCCGTAATGAGAAAATGGCTATCCAACGCCGAGATTTTCCACAGCGGCTCTTTGGCTCTGAGTGCGCAGATGTTCTCGCGCGAGGAGAGGACGATCCCGACCCTCACCCCAGCGCATCCGTAAAATTTCGTCTGTGATTTTAAAACGTAGAGTTTGTCATAGGTTCGGAGATAGCGGGTTGCCGATTCACCCCCGCAAAACTCCAAAAACGACTCGTCGATGAGGATCGTGCAGTTTTTGGCTTTCCATCTCTCCATCAGCGTATCTATCTCATAATAACGTCCGTCAGGGGTGGAGGGGTTGACGAAGATAATGAGGGAGTTTTCTTCTACTTCCGTATCCATTGCCTCAAAACGGTTGATGAGATTTATTTTTTTACCGTGAAGAAGTGCTGACTTTTTATACTCCAGATAAGCGGGAGAGTAGATCGTGCAGGTGGGGTTGTCAAATAATCGCATTAGGGAGAAAATCGCCGAAGAGCCTCCGTTAAAAAGTTCCACCTCGTCAGAGTTCACATCGTAATGGTGGGCTAACACCTCCGTTAGTTGCTCATAGGTCGGATAGGCATTGAGCGCTACGCCGCTGAAAACGACATGAGGGGTAATGAAGTTGATGTTGGAGGAGAGGTCAATCACCTCGCTCGCCGAACAGCCGCAGTGCGCCGCAAAGCTATTCACATCCCCTCCATGGGCGTAGGTCGTCATTTGAGACGAATCTCCATCCCCAATTTTACCTCGTAGACTTCATCGCAGATATGTGCCAACTCTTGACCGATCACGCCGCTGTAATCGACAAAACGACGACTGATAGGATCATTTGGGATCACTCCCGTCCCGACGTC
>NZ_MIBU01000140.1:0-2829 GCF_001830725.1 Sulfuricurvum sp. RIFOXYD12_FULL_44_77 | reverse complement strand
GGAACTTAAAATTATTATCACCTCCGGAGATAAAATTTTGGATGTCCCTTTGGCAAAAATCGGGGGGAAAGGGCTGTTTCTTAAAGAGATCGAAGAGTCTATGCTTCGCGGTGAGGCACAGATGGCGGTACATTCACTTAAAGATGTTCCTACCGTAATGCCGGAGGGGTTGTTACTTTCGGCCATTACTCTACGAGAAGACGTCCGTGATGCGATGCTAAGTGAGAAATATCCCGATATCAATTCCCTTCCGCAAGGGGCGGTAGTGGGTACCTCTTCGCTCCGCCGTCGTATGCAGCTTGTAAAACAGCGCCCCGACTTGGTGATTAAAGATTTACGGGGGAATGTTGATACCCGTATCCGTAAACTTAAAGAGGGGGAATTTGATGCGATTATCCTTGCGGCTGCAGGGATTAACCGTTTAGGGTTTTCGGATTTGGTAGAGTATTTTTATCCGATTTCCCTCGATGAGATGCTTCCGGCTATGGGGCAGGGGGCACTTGGTATCGAAACGGTCAATGAGCCATGGGTTTTAGAGATCGCATCCTTCCTTGAAGATGAGAACAGCCGTATCGAGACCACGATTGAACGCGGTTTTGTCGATACGTTGCAGGGGGGGTGTCAGGTTCCTATCGGTGTCAGTGCACGGGTTCAAGAAAACGGAGATGTCATTGTCCGCTCAACGCTTGGTATGCCCGATGGCTCTGAAGTAATGGGAGATGAGATTACTGTCTCTAAAAATCAAACTCAGCGTGTCGGTGAAGCAATGGCGGAGCGTTTGATTGGACAAGGTGCGATGGAATTATTACAGCGTGCCGAAATTATGGCAAATAAAGGTTAATCTGTGACATTAGAAAAAACGATTGATTTGCTCCGAAGTAAAGGGGAATTGCGTCTTATTGAGACCCCTTTGGATATTAAACTCGAAATTCCCCATTTAGCGTATGCTGAAGTGAAAAAACCAGACGGGGGAAAAGCACTCCTTTTTACCCATCCGATAGATAGAAGTACCGGCAAAAAATTTGATACCCCTGTCGTAATGAATCTGTTCGGCTCATACCGCCGTACTGAGCTTCTATTCGGGCGCGAAGTGGAAGGGGTGGCAAGTGAGATCGAAAAACTTCTCCATATGAAGCCCCCTCAAGGACTCAAAGAGAAAATAGGGATGCTCGGGGATCTTTTTTCGATGAAAGATATTTTCCCTAAAAAACTCAAAACGCGCGGAAGCTGCCAAGAGGTCGTCCAACAAGGTGATGATGTTAACCTGTATGATCTTCCGATCCTCACAACGTGGGAAGAAGACGGCGGTCCGTTTATTACAATGGGGCAGGTTTATACCCAAAGTCTCGACGGCGCTTTGGTCAATCTCGGGATGTACCGACTGCAGGTATATGATAAAAACCATCTCGGTATGCATTGGCAGATTCATAAAGACTCGTCTCACTTTTTCGATCAGTATCAACGTGCCGGTAAAAAAATGCCGGTATCGATTGCGATCGGAGGCGATCCTCTTTATACATGGTGTGCAACGGCTCCGTTGCCGTACGGTGTTAATGAGTTACTCCTTTATGGCCTTATTAAAAAAGAGTCTCCGAAATTGGTTGAATCGCTCACGACACCGCTATTTATCCCCGAAGATGTTGACTTTGTCATCGAGGGATGGGTCGATACCGAAAAGCTTCGGATAGAGGGCCCTTTCGGGGATCATACCGGTTACTATACCTTGGAAGAACATTATCCTGAGTTGGAAGTGAGTGCGATTACCCACCGTAAAAATCCGTATTATTTGGCAACGGTTGTGGGTAAACCGCCGTTGGAAGACAAATATATGGGATGGGCGACAGAGCGGGTCTTCTTGCCGCTGCTGAAAACCAATGCGGCCGATTTGATCGATTATCATATGCCGGAAAACGGGGTATTTCACAACCTCATTCTGGCAAAAATGAAACCGCTTTACAAAGGGCATGCAAAGCAGTTTATGCATATCTTTTGGGGTTCAGGTCAAATGAGCTTTGTCAAACATGCCCTTTTCTTCGGAGAAGATGCACCAAAACTTACCAATTATGAAGCGCTCGTGACCTATGCTCTGAACCGATTTATCCCTAAATGCCTCTTTATCTCTGAGGGGATTACCGATGCACTCGATCATTCGAGTCCTGAATCGCTCGTCGGCGGAAAACTCGGTATCGATTTTACCGCATCGTATTCTCCGAGTGCACCTGAGTCTATCGATAGCTCTGTACTGTTAGAAAAAGTACGTCATCTTATCCCTGAAGTCACCGGATTGACTCAGTATATGCGGCATACCGCCAACCCGATTACCGTGATAAGTGTTGATAAAAAACGTTCGGTTAAAACCTCTTTCAGTGCGTTGGATGCGTTAAAAACGTATTTACGGATTGTGATTTTTGTGGATGAATCTAAAAACGATATCCATAATCCGTATATGCTCCTTTGGCGTGTCAGCAATAATATTGATGCTTCACGAGATTTGTATCTATCAGAATCTATTGTTGCTCTTGATGGTACGATGAAAACGGCAGATGATGGATTTGATCGTGAATGGCCGGGTGATGTTGAATGTACCCCCTCTGTTGTGGAACGTCTCAAAGTTCTCAACCTTTGGGATTTAGATCCAAAATTAGAGAAAAAATATCAACTTTGACGCTTTATTTCCCCTTTTTTAGGGAAATAAACTTAAGCAATTTATTAGAATTACTAATGTAATATTAATGTAATAGATATACTATAGAGAGGGAAGACTAATTCTGATGCGCACCTTTTATGCTACAGTAGCGATTACACTTTTAGCCGGTTCAACCCTTCTTA
>NZ_MIBU01000139.1:0-7968 GCF_001830725.1 Sulfuricurvum sp. RIFOXYD12_FULL_44_77 | reverse complement strand
CCAACGTATTTTGCTTCAGGCGGAATCGGTGCATGGTATCACTCTGTTTCAATGTACTCAGGTACAAATGATGCGTTGGTACAATGGTGGTATGGTCATAATGCGGTTGCGTTCGGATTTACCGTACCTATCGTAGCGATGATCTATTACTTCCTTCCAAAAGAATCAGGTCAAGCGGTTTATTCGTATAAATTGTCTCTTCTTGCGTTCTGGGGATTGATGTTTGTTTACCTTTGGGCAGGCGGACACCACTTGATCTACTCTACAGTACCGGATTGGATGCAAACCATGGGTTCTGTATTCTCGGTTGTATTGATTCTCCCATCATGGGGTTCTGCGATCAATATGCTCCTTACGATGAAGGGTGAATGGCAACAAGTTGCTAGCAGTCCATTGATCAAATTCATGATCTTGGCTTCTACATTCTATATGTTCTCTACTCTTGAGGGTCCGATTCAAGCGATCAAATCAGTTAATGCTTTGGCTCACTTTACGGACTGGATCGTTGGTCACGTTCATGACGGTGTTCTTGGTTGGGTTGCATTCATGATTATGGCTGCACTTTTCCATATGGCTCCACGTGTATTCAAACGTGAGATTTATTCTAAATCGTTGATGAATACACAATTCTGGATTCAAACTCTCGGTGTTGTTTTGTATTTCACATCTATGTGGATTGCAGGTATTACACAAGGTATGATGTGGCGTGCGCACGATGAATTCGGTAACCTTGCTTACTCATTCATCGATACGGTAACCGTATTGCATCCGTATTACACTATTCGTGCTGTTGGTGGTACATTGTACCTCGTAGGTATGTTCTTGTTCGCGTACAATATGTACAAAACAATGACAAGCTCTCGCCGTGTTGAAGAGAGTGAACTTCAAAACGCATCGCCTATGGGCGCATAATAAGGAGGGGAAAAAATGTTTCACTGGTTAGAAAAACACCCGTTCTTTTTCGCGGTAGCGATTTTCGTTACCATCGCGTTTGCGGGGCTTATTGAAATTTTGCCAAACTTTGCGCAAGCATCTCAACCGGTTGTAGGGACTAAACCTTACACTACGTTGGAGCTTGCAGGTCGACATGTTTATATTAAAAACAACTGTATGGGATGTCACTCTCAACTCATTCGTCCGTTTAAATCTGAAACTGACCGTTACGGTCACTACAGCTTGAGCGGTGAATACGCGTATGACCGCCCATTCCTTTGGGGTTCAAAACGTACCGGTCCGGATTTGATGCGTGTAGGTAACTACCGTACAACGGATTGGCACGAAAATCACATGAAAGATCCTGCAGCAGTAGTTCCGGGTTCAATCATGCCGGCATATCGCTGGATGTTCAAAAATGCAGCGGATATCGATACTGCGTATGCTGAACAAATTACCGTAAATAAAGTGTTTAAAACACCTTATAACACTGAAATTCCAATGGCAGACGGCACAAAAGCAACTGTACCATTGGCAGCGACAGTAGATGAAGCAAAAGCAGCAGCTCTCGAAGAGGCAAAAGTGATTGCAGCAGATATGAAAGATCAAGATGTTAAAGATGCGGTAGCAGCGGGTCAAATCCCTGAAATCGTAGCAATCATTGCTTATCTTAACAGTTTGAAATAAGGGAGAAAGCGTGGATCTCGGTACACTTCAAGCGTATGCTTACTTTTTCTTCGTTGCGTTTTTAGTGGTGGTACTGTACTCGTACATTTATCACCTCTACAGCTCGCAATGGAAAGGGAAGCGCGATTATGAAAAGTACGGAAATATCGCGCTCCACGACGATGTTACCGATCAACCGATCGAAACAATCTCGAAAAACGATGATAAAAAAGTAGGAGGCATAAATGAATAAGACAGTACTTGCTGCTATCATAGTTGTAATTGCAATGCTTGGCTTTACCTATGTCGCTGTCGGAATGGCCGGCGGTATGGGTGGAGAAGGTGACTGGGTTAACAAACTCGCCGTATTGGGTGCAGTTGTTCTCGTTATCGTTACATCTTTTGTAGTTACCAAATATGTTCGACAAATGCAAAATGATCGCGCTGGCGGTAAATTGGCAGATGAAAACTGGGATGGAATCGGAGAATATAAAAACGAACTTCCTTTTGGATGGGCGGTTATTTTTCTTGGTCTTGTAATTTGGGCAGTTTGGTATTTCCTTGCGGGATATCCTGTCAATGCATATTCACAAATCGGTGAATATAACGAAGAAGTAGCGGCTCATGACGCGAAATTCGAAGCAGAACATGCAAATATGGATGATGAAACCCTAAAAGAGATGGGTGGATCAATCTTTATCGTTCAATGTGCACCGTGTCACGGTCTACAAGCAGACGGTATCGACGGTAAAGCGGCGAATTTGAATGTACGTTTGGAAGAAAAAACAGTTAAACACGTTATTAACAATGGTCAAGGTATGCTAGGATTCCCGGCTCCGA
The DNA here is from genome assembly GCF_001830725.1 of Sulfuricurvum sp. RIFOXYD12_FULL_44_77. Lineage (NCBI taxonomy): Bacteria > Pseudomonadati > Campylobacterota > Epsilonproteobacteria > Campylobacterales > Sulfurimonadaceae > Sulfuricurvum > Sulfuricurvum sp. RIFOXYD12_FULL_44_77. The sequence goes on along the minus strand of NZ_MIBU01000139.1, from coordinate 5,529 downwards.
TGCCAGATCGTAACGGTTTGATGAATGTTAATACCAATGCATTGATTACCGATGCTGAGATTGATGCAGTTGCTAAATATGTAGCTGGCGGAATGAAAGGCACTGAAGGTGCTGACGTATTTGCCGGTACTTGTGCTGCGTGTCACGGAGCTGATGGAAAAGGTATGGAGATGGTTGCGCCTAGTATTGCGGAATTCAATCCAACACTTGTTGCAGACGTTCTTAAACACGGTAAAAAAGGTGCTATCGGTGCAATGCCTGCATTCAACAACTTGACAGAAGCTCAAGTTAAAGCGCTTGGTGCTTATGTCACCGATCTTAGTAAGTAAGGAGAGCCGAATGGAAAATCGTAGTATTTTTGCATTAGACGGTATCACCGGTATGTTGATCGCGACTGTATTGCTTCTCTCTATTCTCGCCGGTTTAACCGTGTGGGGATTGGGTGTTCAACAAGGCAGTGCAGCGAACTATTACCAAGTTGAAAATGAAAAAGACATCAAGATGTTCAGCACAGAAAATGCTACACATCGTGTTGATGTAAAATAAGGGGTTTAGTATGGCAAGTATCATGGATAAACTCATCACAATCGCATTAGTGGTTTCTGCAGCGGTAACGTTGTGGGCGGTGATAACACCAAATCACCTTTACGTCGGTTAAGGGTAGCTTTTGTTACTCTCACGAGGGCTAGCGGCCCTCACCCTCACCATTTTATTCTCACTTTCTCTTCATGCTGAATATTTATATAAAGATGATGTTGTCAAAAATCCTCAGTTTTCTGAGCAAATTAATGCCATCGGTGCGGAACTCAAAGCTAAAACGGGCGTGTCGCTCTATTTGGTTATGGTACGTGATACGGAAGAAAATCAGAGCATTGCCGATTTCGAAAAACAACTCTCAACAGAGCTCAAAGAGCCTGCGGTAATTATGACGTTTATCGAACTCAAGCAAAAAGTTGATATTTTGGCGCGTCCCGTCTCTTTATACGAATATTTTAACAAATCTCAGGTATTAAGTCCGAATGCAACCTTTATGGGCTCAGTAGTGAGTGCCGTGATGTTTGCACGCAGTTTTGATGAAGCTTCAGAATTGATTGGCAATCGCGGCGGGACTATCTTGCCGATTTTGGCAGAACGTGCCAAGGGGGCTGAAATTGTCTCTAAATACTCCGTCGCGATGTTCAACGGCTACAGCGATGTTGCCGAGCAGATTGCTGCTAAACATAACGTTACCTTAAGTTCATCTGCGGGTAGCGGAAGTAAAAACTTCATTGATATTTTACGAGTAATCTTTTACGGTATCATTCTTTTTGCTATTTTTAAATATCTACGTGGGAAATTCTTACGTAAAAAAGAGGAAACCGAGAATGTTTAAAAACCCCGGAACGAAGTGGCCGATTATCATTGGACTCTCTATTGTCGGTGTTATCGGTGCATGTGTGTGGACGATAAAGGTTGCACTCAATAATCCGGTCGAATTGTCCAATTACGGGATGCAGGGTTATCATGACTATGATGCCAATGCAAACGAAATTATCAACGCGAAGATTGCGTTTGATCAAAACTATACGATTGCCTTTTTAACACCTCAAATTAGTGAAAAAGGCTCAATCCTTGAGTACCAAGTGAGTGATAAATCAGGCAATGCCGTTAATGATGCAAAGGTTGAAATTATCCTCACACGTCCGGATATTAAAGAGTTCGATATGAATCTCAGCAATCCAAGTGTGGTAGAGGGGAAATATACTTTTGCTCCTATCGATCTTCCTAAAGCGGGTCGATGGGACATCATGGCAAAAGTCTCTGTGGGAACCATGCAACGGTACTATAACCTCAAAGCGGATACCCGCAACCCGATCATTTCTGAGTTTTAATCTTCATAATCGTATCTTCTCCCCTTTAGGGGAAATTCACTACAATAGCCTTTATTTAAAATTACCTGTTTATTCCCGAATCTCCAAGTGGGCAGTAGGTAGAAAATCGAGGAAAAACTCTGTATGACTAGAGAATGTATTGTATATCCGACCGCACGGTGTGTTCGTGAAGCGGTTGCAGAGTGCAGTGAGGGATTTCTCCCCCATACCATGACGATGGGAGAGTTTCTCGCGCGTGCCTATGTCTCGGTAGGAAAAATCGTTCCGGATGAGGATTTACGCCTGTTGGCCATGCATGAAGCATCCGATTTTTCCGCTTTTAGCGCATTGAATATCGAGCGTAATTTTTTCACATTTATCCAAAATTCAGAATATCTGTTCCGTTTTTTCGAAGAGCTCTCTTCTGAATGTGTCTCAGTAGAGACCCTTCAGTCCGTCGATGTCTACGGTGAATATGAAGAGCATATCACAATTTTGAAACGGCTCCGTGAGCGTTACGGCGAGATATGCGCTCGTGAGGGGTGGGCAGATAGGATATTCAACTCCGAGCACACAACTATACAGCACGATTTTTTACGCAATTTTGATTCAATCACGATTGTGGTTGAGGGGTATTTGAGCCGTTATGAGATCGCCTTGTTGAGAGAGTGTGCAAACCATATAGAACTGATTTTCCTTTATAACACAACGGCGTATAACCGCAAAATGACGGCACGCTTCGAGGAGATAGGATTTGAACTGAGTGAGGGACGAGAGTATCGGTTGTCTCTGAGTGAACTTCGTATTATTGCTGAAATGCCGCTTCCTAGCAATCGCTCGCTCACGTGTGAAGTGTTTCATACACGCCTCGCTCAGATAGGATTTATCAAAGCCTCTGTTGAAACATTTGTGGAGGAGGGGATAGCACCGGAAAAAATTGCGGTAGTACTCCCTGATGAAGATACCGCGCAGATGTTAAAGGAGTTTGATACCGAAGGGAATTTCAACTTTGCGATGGGGGAGCCGTTTAGCAATAGCGTCCTCTATAAAGAGTTGGAGAGCATTACCCTGTATCTGGATGAAGCGAGTGTGTTAAACCGTGAACGGATTCGCAATATCAAAACAACGACTCTTGATTGGTTTAAATCTCATTACAACCAAAAATTTCAGTTTGTACAACTCGAGGAGATGATTCAACTCTTAGAGGGTGCGGAGGAGGGCTCGGTGGAAGTCGTTCGTGATGAACTGCATCGGTTCAGCCACCTTTCTCATGCGCTGGAGCAGATGGATTTTCGAGCGGTGTTTCGGATTTTTATGAATCGCTTGCGTCAGCAGAGTATCGATGACGTGCGCGGAGGGAAAATTACCGTCATGGGGCTGTTAGAGACACGTGGCGTTGCGTTTGACGGTGTGGTAATCGTCGATTTTAACGAAGGATACGTTCCCCACAAGAGTGAAAAGGATCTCTTTCTGAACACCAAAACACGAGAATATGCGGGGCTTCCGAGTGCGCATGACCGTGAATCGCTCCAAAAGCATTACTACTCGATCCTTTTTAACCGTGCCTCAAAAGTGGTGATCGGATGTGTTCAAAATGCCGAGTCGGTGCCGTCACGCTTTTTACTCCAACTGGGGATCAAGAGTATCCCTGCCCGTTACCGTTTTGAGGAGGTTTTATTTCCCCCTGCGAGGTTTAACGAGCGGACTGTCGATGCGATAGAGAGTGAGTACGATTTTACGGTTCAGCCCCTCTCCGCAAGCGGGATTAAAACATTTTTAACCTGTAAAAGGGCGTTTTACTATCGCTATATTGCCCATCTTCGTGATCACGAACTGCCGCGCGATCTCTCACAGGAACGTGATATCGGGAATGCGCTGCACAGCGCACTGGAGCAACTTTTCACCCAAAGAGACCGCTATACTTCGGCGGCGCAGATCAAAGAGGCGCTTCGTGCGCAATGGGAAGTGGAGAAAGCGGATGATCCATTGGAGCGCTATATGAAGCGGCTATGGATCGATAAGCTAGATCCTTTTTACCGCAGTGAGGCAGAGCGTTTTAGCACGGGTTCACATGTCCTCTATAACGAGAAGGATAGCAGTGTGAAGATCGAGGGAATTACCCTGATGGGGAGAATCGATCGGATTGATGAAAACAACGCTCTCTTGGAAGTGATCGACTATAAAAGCGGTAAATATCCCGATACGACCAAAGAGCCCAAAGAGGAGGATGTTGATTATCAGCTGAGTGTTTATGCCCTTCTTGCGGGAGAACTGGGAAAGGTTGGACGATGCGGCTATTATGATCTAGGAAAAGGGGAACTCAAATTTGAGCAGTTCTTGGAGGAAAAAATTGCCAAACTGCGAGAGATATTAGCCTTTATGGCCTCCGAGAAAGTATGGAATTGGGAGATGTGTGAGGATCTGAGCCGATGCCGCCACTGCCCTTATACCTATCTCTGTCATCGGGAGGTAATGCGTGGAATTTGAACCCTTTTTGGCCTATGAGGCGAGTGCGGGGAGCGGTAAGACCTTTAACCTCGTTGTCCGTTATTTGAGCCTCCTTTTTATGGGTGAGAACCCATCTTCCATTGTTGCCCTTACGTTTACCAATAAAGCGGCAAATGAGATGTTGGAGCGGATCCTCCTCACCCTCGAAGAGTTGCCTACGCGGAGCGAGCTTTCTCATATAGCGCGTCTCAGCGGGATCGATGAAGCGACGATACTGCAAGAGCGTCCCAAAATTCTTGCGCGATTTCTCCGCTCTGATATTCAAATCTCTACGATTGATAAATTCTTCGGTCGAATTTTACGGAAATTTGCCCTTAATGCGGGGCTGATGCCCACCTTTAAAACAGTTCAGAATCATCATGAGAGCGCACTTTTGGAGCGATTTTTAAACGAGGTGGAGGTATCTCGCTCTTCCGAGGCATTGGTACACCTCTCTTTATTGAGCGACAAGCGGCTCAGTGATTTGTTTACCCTCCTCTCTACCCTCTACTCCAAATACAAAGAGTTAAATTTGGAAGCGTATGAGGGGACTGAAGCTCCGGAAGAGTCGATGGTGTATGCCTTTGAGTTGGCAGGGGAACTCTCACGGTTGGTGTTATCCAAACCCCTGAGCGAGCGTGCCCAAAAAACGATGCAGATTGAGAGTTTTGAAGATCTCTTAGGAAAGACGTGGCTTATGAAGCCGAGTTTGGAGTATTGGGATTTTAAAAAAATCTATGAGCCACGTATGGATGAACTGCTCCGAGAGATTCAAACTGCGGTAGCTTCTCAGATGCGTCGTCGTGAAGTGCTCTATTTTAAAGAGTTGTTGAGTATTTTGAAACTCTACATCAAGAGCCGTCACTCTATGGCGTTGCAGAGCAATGAACTGAGCTTTGACGATATCACCCTCAATGTACATACGCTGCTGCGGGAAAAACTGGAGAGCGAGTTTCTCTATTTTCGCCTAGATTCACGTCTCAAACACCTTCTTCTCGATGAATTTCAAGACACCAGTGTCATCCAGTTTGATATTCTTCGCCCGCTGATTGAAGAGATCCGCTCCGGTATCGGGGTGAATGAGGGGGGGAGCTTCTTTTTCGTCGGAGATGTAAAACAATCGATTTACCGTTTTCGCGGAGGGGTGAGCGCGCTGTTTCACCAAGTTGCCGAATTGTTCGATGTACGATTG
>NZ_MIBU01000138.1:0-6125 GCF_001830725.1 Sulfuricurvum sp. RIFOXYD12_FULL_44_77 | reverse complement strand
TCTATCTTGCCCGTGAACAACTCAAAAATATTATTTTTCCTGCAAATCTGATAGTGGTGTTTAGTTAAGTAGAAGTGTTTCCCCGTTCGCCCTCAGCTGGTCGAACGGTATCGGACATTTAAAATCTCTGTCCGATTGTAAATTCGAAGTGGGTAATATCATCACCCGGTTTGTCTCCGATAGGGTTGGCAAAAACAAGCTGAAGCGGTCCGACAGGGCTGAACCACTCTAACGACACCCCATATCCTCCGCGCTTGATTTCACTCAAACTCTTCTCACCGATCATACCGTAATCGACAAACGCCGTAGCCCGCATACGGGCTTCTGGGACGAGCGGTACACTGAACTCTAACGAGTTTGAAAACGTTTGAGTCCCCCCGATTTTAAACGGTTCGTTCGTTGTCAACTCCGTCCCCTCGGTAGGAGAGATAGAATATCCCTGATAGCCGCGAACCGAACCGATTCCCCCCATATAAAATTTTTCACCCAACGGTAAATAGCCGCTTTCATCTGCATAGTTAAACCGTGCTTTATAACGGAGAATCAAATCAAAGTCCGTCAATTTTTGAAGTCCCTGATACGCACCGAAGGTAGTGCGGCTTTTAATAAAGTCTGCATCTCCCCCTACTCCCGCTTTTTCAATACTTTGTGAAAAACTGATCCCCTCACGAGGAACATAAAAATCATCGGTATTGTCAAATGTTGCCGAAGCGATCACCGAGCTTTTTGCATAATTTGCATAGTAACGAGGATCAAGGGTTGATGTCGTTGAATCGATATCGCTGTAATCATTTTTAGAGTAATTGTATCCCATATAGCCGCTCCAATAACGGTTAAAACGGTGTCCTACGCCGACACTAGTCCCCAAAGAAGAGGTGGTATAGCTGTCGTATTCGGTTGAACTGTTGAAAACGGAGAAATTGCCGCTGAAATCACTGTCATTCAAACGAGGATTCGAAATATTAAACGAGTAGTTGCTGGTACGTTGAGATCGCTCAAGATTGAGTCCGACATTGATACCTGAACCGAAAATATTACGATCACTGATCGCTACGCTCACCAAGATACCGCCGAAACTGCCATATCCTCCGCCGAGCTGGATATTCCCCGTCGGTGCCTCTTTGGTTTGGACGATAAGATCCATCGACTCATCGTCAATCCGTTTCTCTTCGATCGTGTTGCTCTCAAAATATCCGGTTCGTCCCAGTGCGTTACGAGAATCTTTGAGATCGCTCAAACTGTATAAATCTCCCGGGGCAAGGAAAAGCTCACGGCGTACTACTCTATCAAGGGTACGGTTGTTTCCGGAGACGATAACGTTACGGATACGTACCTTTTTACCCGGAGTGATACGGTAGACGACATCAACGCTTTTGGCCTCTTTATCTTTTTTCAAATCGGGCTGTACCTGCACGTACGCATATCCCAAATCGGCGATTTTCGTTTTGATTCGCTCCGCATCTTCTCGGAATGTTTTGATATTAAAGGGTTTGTTTTTCTCTAACGCGATCACATCGAGCAACTCTTGGTCATTGATCACTTGCGTGTCTTGGAAAACCAAAATATCCGATACGCGATAGACATCCCCTTCAAAAATGTTATAGCTCATTTGTGCTTCATAATGGTCGAAATCGACCGCAACAAACGGTTCATCTATTTTTGCATCGAGATACCCATGCTGCATATAAAAATCACGAATTCTGAGGGGATCGTACTGCAACTCGGCAACTTTCATCTTCCCGTCATTGCGGCCCCACATCCACCCCATAAATTGCTCTTCTTTATTGGCGATCATACTGTCGAAATCATCCGCATCTTGGGTCAAAACTCCCGCATAGGTGAGTTTTTTAATGATAATCTCTTCACCTTCATTGACGATAAAGGTGACCTGCATACTGCCGTTATCCAATTTTTCACTGTCGATCTCAACAACAGAATCGATTTTCCCGTCTTGACTTAGAGCTTCGACGATCCGTTTTTTGGCTCCCTCAAGCCGTTTCTCATCATACAAGGCACCTTTATCGATTTGCAACAGTGTTTTTTGCGCCTCTTCATCGTTCTCTTTGTACCCTTTGAGCTCGATTTTAGAGATAATCGGTTTCTCTTTGAAATGGAAAGTGACTTTCCCCTCATCCTCTTCTGCCCATACGTCTTCAAAATAACCTTGATCGAAGAAGTTTTTGATCGTTTTGTCCACTGCGGCAGCGTCTAAAGGCTCACCGACCTTGACCTCATTAAGCCGTTTTGCAACGGTCTCGGAAATATGGATCATTCCATCATACTGAATCGATTGGACGTTTTGCGTAGACGCGTGTGCCAGTGCACTCGCAACTATCAATGAGAGGGTAATTGTTTTCAAGCCAAAGTTTCCATTGCGTTAAAATAGTCTCCCATTCTATCACTCTAACGATTAATTGTTCTGTAAATTAAACTTAAAAGGGTTAAAATAGCACCATTAGAGTCAAAGGGGCGTCATGAAAATCGGTATTGTAGGGTTAGGGTTAATGGGAGGTTCGATGGCACTTGCCCTCAAACACCGTTCCTTTATCTCCTCCATTATCGGATGTGACCATAACGAAGAGCACCAGATGATCGCCCTACAACGGGGGCTTGTCGAATCTTTTATGAGCTTTGAAGAGCTTAAAGCTCATTGCGATGTCATTTTTCTCGCTGTCCCCGTAGACGGTGTGATCGATTTTCTTCAAAAATCAACCGACTTAGCCGGAAGTGATAAAACACTGATCGATTTGGGAAGTACCAAAGCCCTTATCGTTGACGCGATCCCTGCCATTATCCGAAAAAACGTTGTTGCCGCCCATCCAATGACGGGGACGGAGCAATTTGGTCCCAGTGCCGCATTGGAGGGGTTATACGCGGAGAAGGTAGTGGTACTGTGTGATCTGGAGCACAGCGGCGACACACAGCGTGATACCGCACTACGGATTTTCCAAGCAATCGGGATGCAGATACGGACGATGGGGGCAGCCCAACATGACCGCCACGCGGCATTTATCAGCCATATGCCCCACGTTATCTCGTATGCGCTCGCCAACACCGTGTTAGCCCAAGAAGAGAAAGAGAACATCCTCACCCTCGCGGCGGGAGGATTTCGCTCCATGAGCCGACTGGCTAAAAGTTCTCCCGCGATGTGGGAAGATATTTTTCGTCAAAACCGTGAAAATGTCCTTGAAGCGATAGAACTCTTTGAAGTTGAACTTCAAACACTCAAAACAGCCCTAAAAAATAAAAATTATTCTGAATTACGCCGTGAAATGAAGGGTGCCAACAAACTCTACGATATTTTTAAATAATCACCATTCAAACAATTTCGTTTCCCTCTTAACGTGCTTTAGCCCTTGTGGAACGGTTGAACCTTCCGATTGAGCCGTCTCTTTTACTTCACCTTTCTTTTGTCCCTCAACCTCTTCTATTTTCCTCATGCTCTGTTTTAAATTATGCTTTACCCGCTCCCGTAATATCGGATCGGTTGTATAGACCCTCTTATACCAGTAGTGTGCCCGTTCAAATTTACCGCTCATATAGAGAGCATTGGCACGGTTATAACGTACCTGCGGTGAATCGTGCACCAATTGATACTCTCTATACAGACGTTCGCTTTTCTCGTATTCTCCCCTCTCATATGCCCCTTTAGCTTCATTCACTATTTTGAAATCCAAAATTCCCGCATTGCTAGATTCCGGTGACAAAGTAAAAAGGATAAGCACCGTTCCCACACTTACGCTTTGGCGTTTGCTCATAGACGAAAGGGCAAAAAGGATCAACACCATTGCCAATCCCAAAGGGTAAAAAAAGAGGGGGATGTTCAGCCTCAATCGATCTGCATCTCTGAGCTGAAGGAGTTTTTCATGGACGTTTATGATATCTGCCGACGAAGAGACCCGCAGAACCGAGCCGCCCTCAATCGGCTGATGTGTGATGACAACTACCATATCAACATCATCCATTCGTGAGAGTTTTTCTTCTAAAAGCGTTTGATTGAACCGTTTCGAAGAGGGGGATAGATGTCGTATCAATTCACCCAATATCGCTCCGTCATTGCTGCGCGGAGAAATACCGTACACCTTCTCATCAAACGCCATCACCTCTATCTCTTCGCCCAAGAGGGTATAAAGGCTCGAGAGTGCTAAAGAGCGGGTCAGCTCAAAGTTCTCTTCACCCCTATCGATCGCCATCACGATATGAAGCCCCCTCCCTTTTATCGGAGTTGAATCGAGGATCACCGGTTGCGCCATCGCGATAATCAACAACACGGCGGAGAAAAGAAAAAGGGTATTTCTCCCTTGCAATCCCATGGTTGTCTCGGGGGCGCGCAGTTTTTCAAGTATCTCCTCGCGCACATTGAGAGTTCTCAGCGATTTTTGGGTGAGCCAAAAATAAAAAAGGATGAGGGTCGGAGCCAAAAGCCAAAGTAAAAACTCCGGATGCAAAAAACTCATCGAAGCCCCTTCTGATTACGCCCATAGAGATAGGCGAGCATCGCTAAAAATCCGAGAAACAGCGGATAGATGTAAAAATACTCAAAATATTTCTGCACACCGATAACACTGAACGCTGGGTGCGAACGATCAAGTGCTTCAACCCAATCCTCGCTGGGGACTATTATAGAGGTCTCTTTATCTACTGGAAGCGATTGGACAAAGTGTTTAGGCTCCTCAGAGAGAAGTATGATCCATCCTCTCCCCTCGGATGTGGTAGTAAAAAACCGATCAATCTGCCGTGTTATCTTCTCCTCTGTCGGGACTACACTCATCTGGGCAACGATCTTTAAAAGTTTCTCGTAATCATCGCTAAGGGGGATCATAATATCGGATGAAGCAGGGACAAAAAGGGCAAAACGATCATTTTCCCTCCCTTTTATAAAGGTTTGAATATCGTTAAGGGTTTCAGAGGTAAGCGACTGGGGATCGATAGCGAAAAGGATATCATACACCTCAACCTCCTCTTTGGTCTCCCGCACGGGAGACATCAATGCGACGATAAAAAAGGAGATCATCGCCCATTTCGCAATCCACATCCATAAAGGTGGTCTCATCTTTGATTCACCGAATAAGAGCGTTCGGGGAAAATAGAGTGCATTGGTGCGCAGAGGGCACAACGCCTCACACGCTAAAAAGAAAAAGAGGATAAAACTGAGTTTGGGAAACTGGAAATAGATCCCCTCAAACATCGATAATCTCTAAATAGAGACGATAATACCCCAACGTCTCCTCATCGATCTTCTCTACCCTCGGAGCGTATTTGTAGGGAGCCAACCGCTCGAAGAGGTTGTGGTACGCTTTTGCCGTCCGTTCATTGTCGGAGGCAAAAACACGTCCGAGTTCACTGATCGCATAAGCGGCACGCTTGGGATCGGAAAAATCGATCGTTGAGAGTGCACTAAAACGCTCACGACGTAGATTCACTTTACGTTTTCGCATCTGTTTAAGGAGTGCTAAAAAGAGTGCCACGCTCACAGCAACAGCGATAAGAACCACTGCGATAAAGTAATAGAGTGAGTAATCGGGTATCTCGACGAGAGGAGCGATATCGTTTAGCGGAATATTAAGATCTTTCATACTCTCCCCTCAAACAATCGGCGCAACGTCACCACCGCATTTGCATCGGTATAGAGTTTCGTTCCCCTTACTCCCGCTCTACGAAACGATTCAAAGAGTTCGATATCGTGAGCTTTGACTCGATCATGATAGCGCTTCACGCTTCGCTCATTAAAATCCCCCTCTAACACCGCACCGCTCTCCGGATCGATCAGGGCAGTAAATCCCATCTCATTCGGATTCTCCTCCGCACGATCACGTACCACGACGGCAACCACTTCGTGCTTTCTAGCGAGAAGGCGCAGATCGGGAATCTCGAAAAAATCGCCGATCAACACCATCAGAGACCTTCGCTTCGTCCGTCGATACAGCTCTTTTATCGTATGGTGTAGATCGATTCGATGATGCAAAATCTCCGCATCCAAAACAGACTGTGTCGCCTGCTGTACCGAAAAACGCTTTTTCGCAGGGCGAATCTCGTTGCGTAGGCTCTCAGAATAGTTACAATGGCCAAAAACATCCCCATTCGCTACCGCCGAATATCCGATCAATGCCACCGCTTCGGCAACA
>NZ_MIBU01000137.1:0-19070 GCF_001830725.1 Sulfuricurvum sp. RIFOXYD12_FULL_44_77 | reverse complement strand
AAACGCTGATGATGGGGGCGTATGCTTCTATGACAATGCAATTGGTGTTATTTGGAATTTATCTTTACGGCATTAAACTCGGAGAGATAAATCTCCGACTTAGCGCATGGGTCAACGGAACTAAATTTATTTTGATACCCGTGATTGCATTTGTCGTATTAGGGATGGTAGAGATGGACAGGGTCGTGAAGGGGATTTTGTTTTTGGAACTGTTAGTTCCGTTAGCGGTAGCGAATGTTAATCTCGCCTCGCTCTATCACTGTGCCCCCCGCACCGTTACGGTGCAGGTATTTGTAACGTCGGTATTGTTTTTGGGGATCGCCCTTATTTTGCCGACACTTCTGAAAATGTTTTGATATTCTCGATTGTAGCAGCTATAAGACGCTCACGTGCTTCACGGGATGTCCATGCGATATGCGGAGTGATATAGAGGCGTTCAGGATGTTTTACGGCCAAAAGAGGATGCGGTGTTTTCATCGGCTCACTCACCAATACATCCAAACCGACATAAATCGGTTTAACGTCGATAATAACCGAGAGGGCATCTTCGTCCACAATTCCGCCGCGACCGAGATTGAGCAATACCGCACCGTCTTTCATCTGCAACAATTCAGAGTGGGAGATCAAATTCTCGGTCGATTTATTAAGGGGTGCGTGGATCGAAATGATATCGCTGTTCTCGATTAAACGGCTCAGCGTCGTTTTCTCAAAGTCACCGTTTGCATTTTTCCCTGAGGTTGAATAATAACAGACGTTAGCACCGAACGCGCGGGCAATGTTTGCTACAGAGCGACCGATTTCACCCAGTCCGATAATCCCCCATGTTTTCCCGCGCAGTTCACTGAATGAAGGGCCGATATGGGCAAACACCGCCTCCTTCTGCCACGCTCCGCTTTTGACATATTCATCGTAATAACGGCTATGTCCCATCAGGTAAAAGAGCATTGAAAAAGTGTGTTGCACCACCGCATCGGTCGAGTACCCCGCGACGTTTTTGACACAAATTCCACGACGTGCCGCCGCCTCATGGTCGATATTATTCATCCCCGTCGCCGCAACACAGATAAGTTTGAGATTTGGGGCTGCTGCCATTACGGCATCACTAATCACCACTTTATTCGTCACGATCACTTCCGTATTACAAACACGCTCACATATCTCATCGGTAGATGTCGTCGGATAAACAACCACATCACCTAAGCTATCAAACCCTGCTAACGACGTATCACCGTAGGTTAGTGCATCGAGTATGACTATATTCATGCGTCTTGTATCTTTTTGATCAATTTTTTCGCTTTTTTGAGTGCTTTGTTTACTTTATCAAATACAAGGACAACCGCCATACGACGTCCCACGTGTGCTTCAGGTTTACCGAATACGCGGACAAAACTGTTATCATCAAACAACTCATCGGCAACATCAATCACCGGCTCATGCGATTCGACGGTAGATTTAAACGCCGCACTTGCACCGTCACCGTAGAAGGTAAATCCAAGAGGTAGTCCAAGTACTGCACGAACGTGTAGTGCAAACTCGCTTTGGCTTTGGGTAATCAATGTTACCATCCCCGTATCGTGTGGACGTGGGCTCACTTCACTGAAATAGACTTCATCGCCTGAGATAAATAGCTCAACACCGAACAACCCTTTACCGCCCAAACCGTCCGTAATCGCTTTTGCTATTTTTTGGGAACGCTTCAATGCCTTTTTTGACATCTCCATCGGCTGCCAGCTGTAGATGTAATCGCCGTCTTTTTGGATGTGCCCGATCGGCTCACAAAACACGGTCTCTACCCCGTTGCGTGCCGTGAGCAAGGTAATCTCATAATCAAAACGGATAAACTCCTCGACGATCAGCTCACTTGCGTCTCCGCGTGCCTCTTTGGCAATTTCCCATGAGTTTTCCAAATCAAACGGGCTGTGGGCGATACTTTGCCCGTGACCGGATGAACTCATCACAGGCTTGATAACACACGGGAATCCGACATCCTCAGCCGCAGCGCACATATCTTCGTAGGTGCTCACAAAATGATAACGGCTTGTTTTAAGACCCAACTCTTCGGCGGCAAAACGGCGGATATTTTTACGGTTCATTGTTTTGTTGACCGCTTCGGCGTTCGGGATAACACAAAACCCTTCCGCTTCAGCAGCGAAAAGGGCATCGATACTGATCGCCTCGATCTCAGGGAGAATGTAATCGGGCTTCTCTTTACGGATAATCTTTAATACCGCTTCTTGATCTTGCATATTCACCACATGAGAGCGGTTAGCGACGAGGTGTGCGGGGGCATTTTTATAACGGTCTACCGCGATTACTTCGATCCCGAGACGTTGTGCCTCAATGGCCACTTCTTTGCCGAGTTCGCCGGAGCCTAAGAGCATGATTTTTTTGGAATTGTTTTTTAGAGGGGCACTGAAGAGCATAAGTTTAGCCTTGCGTGTAAATTAATACCGTAAGTGTAACACAGGGTTTTTAAATGGGGGGTTAGTTGATTAAAGAAGGTGTAACCCAAGCGCCGAAGCGCAAGAGATTACAGGCGAGATTCGTAACGTCGCATCATATACAAACGTTTTAACATCTTTTTGCGAGCGCTGATTTTGAACTGTTTACGTTTTTCAGTCTCTGTAACATGGTTACGGCGAGCACGAGCTTCAGTAACAATCAGATTACGATCTGTTTGTTTCTTGAAACGACGGTAAGCAGCATCAAAGTTATCATCTTGGCGTAAGATAATTCCAGGCATTCACATCACCTACTTTCTATTTAAAATTTTCGAAGTGGAATTATAGCATAAATTTACCGTAAAGCACTGTTACGCTAAAATCAGATCATGATTACTCAAGACTCCATCGAGGCGCTCAAAGCCCGACTTGATATTGTCGATATCGTGGGCTCTTACATCGAGCTCAAACGTGCCGGAAGCAGTTTCAAAGCGCCGTGCCCGTTTCACGATGAGAAGTCCCCCAGCTTCGTCGTCAACCCCTCACGCCAAAGCTACCACTGTTTCGGATGCGGCGTACACGGCGATAGCATCAAGTTCGTTATGGAGTACGAGAAACTCAACTACCCCGAGGCCATCGAGAAGTTAGCCGCATCGAACAATTTTAGCCTCCACTACACTGACGATACGAAACAAAAAAAACGCTCAAATCTCTTAGAAACCCTCAACGACTGGTATCAAAAACTCCTCGAAGAGAAACGAGACGCTATGGAGTATCTCCACGAGCGGGGTATCTACGCCTCTAGTATCGAGCGCTTCGGTATCGGATACGCCCCGACCTCACCTGAAACCCTCCGTTTTTTAGAACAGCGCAAACTTCCTACCCCCGAAGCGATCGAACAAGGGGCTATAGGACGGGGAGATGAGGGGAGACTCTTCGCCCGTTTTATCGAGCGGATCACATTTCCGATCCACTCCACCAGCGGTGCCATCGTCGGATTCGGCGGACGTACTATCACAGGACACCAAGCGAAATACGTTAACTCTTCCCAAAATGCCATTTTCAACAAATCACGCCTCCTCTATGCCTATCACCTCGCCCGTGAAGCGATCTACCGCCGCCGAGAGATCATCGTCACCGAGGGGTATTTGGATGTGGTGATGCTCCATCAGGCTGGATTTACCCATGCCGTTGCAACGCTCGGAACGGCACTCACAGCAGAACATCTTCCGCTGTTGCGCAAGGGGGAGCCGAAAATATTTTTGGCGTATGACGGTGATAAAGCGGGACGTGCCGCCGCATACAAAGCCTCCAAGCTTTTGAGTATGTCAGGGTTTGATGGCGGCGTTGTTTTATTTGAAGGGGGACTCGACCCTGCCGATATGATTAAAAACGGTCAAATTGAACAACTCAATGCACTCCTCCATAAACCAATCCCTTTTATCGAGTTTGTTATTTCGGAGATGATTAGTACGTATGATCTCCAAGACCACAAGGCCAAAGAGACGGCACTGCATGAAAACATCGCGTTTCTGAAAACCCTCTCTCCCCTTCTACAAGAAGAGTATCGCCCTTTTGTCGCTTCAAAACTGGGAATTTCCCCTTCATTAATCCAAGTGGGACGAACCAATAAAACCTCTGCCACGCAACCGATCAATTTTTCTCATCACGATATTTGGGAGTTGAGTTTTATCAAAACACTTCTGGAACGTCCCCATATTGCCGATTCTCTCCTCGATTTTATTGACGGCTCTTTGTTACAATATCACGGAAGCGAGTTTGAATCAGCGATTCAAGGGCGTAGTGATGACCCGCGCCTCAGCGCATTGATGATGGATGATCGGATTCGGACATTTGAGGGAGATGAGGGGCTTAGAGCGGAGCTTATTACTTTCTTGAGCGCCCATTATAATCGTGAACTCAAAAAAGTGACAACCCAAAATACGATATCATTCGATCAAAAATCGTACCTAATACGTCAATTTCGTGAGAAAATCGAACGCCTCAAACGGGGCGAACTAGTACCGCTCACGTAAACAAGGAACTCCATGAAAGCCATAGCCCTATTCAGCGGCGGACTCGATTCTACCATCGCGGCGAAACTTATTATCGATCAGGGGATCGAAGTGATCGCCTGCAACATCAACACCGGATTCGGTTCGACCAAAGACCGCCTTGCTCACATGAAAAATATGTGCGAACAAGTAGGTGCCGAGTTTAGAAGCGTCGATATCCGTGATGAATATATTCGCGAAGTCCTCTTTACCCCGAAATACGGCTACGGTAAAAACTTCAACCCATGTATCGATTGCCATGCGAAAATGTTTGAAGTGGCTAAGCGGCTTATGAATGAGTGGGGGGCGAGTTTTCTCATCAGCGGCGAAGTTCTCGGTCAGCGTCCGATGAGCCAAAATCGTGAATCACTTGATAAAGTCCTCAATCTTAGCAACTGCGATGGATTACTTTTGCGCCCGTTGTGTGCACAATCGTTGGAGCCGACCCTTGCCGAAATCAACGGATGGGTCGATCGTGACAAACTCGAAAACATTGTCGGACGTAACCGTGAACGACAAATGGAACTTGCACGAGAATTCGGACTCAAGGATTACGAAGCACCGGGTGGCGGGTGTCTCCTCACGGATGAAAAATTCTCCAATAAAATCCGTGATTTTATCGCCCATGATACCTTTACGATTGAAGATATTCCGACACTCAAGTACGGTCGCCAGCTTCGTCTTCCCGAGGGGGCGAAACTCATTATCGGACGCAATGCCGAAGACAATGCCATACTCGAAGCTATAGAGAATCCCAAATACATTCACATCGATACGGAACTCTTCGGCCCTCATTCGCTGATCTCACGCAATGCGAGCGAAAATGACCGTTTGTTAGCGGCAAAACTGATGCTAGCCTATTGTAAACCGGATTTTGAAGGGGAACAAACATTGATGTTTGGAGAGGATGCAATAACAACCGTGAGCGACATGAGCCGCCACGATGCCCAAAGATATTTTATTTAGCGACTGCGCAACCGTAGCCTGCTTGTTTGACGGCGTCACACAAGCTCTCAGGCTTGATTCCGTTTTCGGCTTTTACTTCCGCACGTCCCTCTTTAAGATAAACACTGGACTCTTTTACCCCTTTGACTTCATTCAACGTCCCTTTTACATTTTTTACACATGCCGGACATGTCATACCGCTGACATTAAGCTTTAAAAGCTGATCAGCACTTGCAAGAGAAACCAAAGCGGCCATAGTGATTAGAACTTTTTTCATTCGCGAACCCTTTAAATAATTTCATGCTATTGTTTCATAGAACTGTTAAATTTGTGTTAAATCTTAACACTGTTGTAACAAAAATTATTTAAACTATTGATATTCACTAAAAGGTTTGATTATGCATGGTATCGAATGGTGGCTCATAATTTCAATTGCATTCGCGGGTAGTTTCGGTCACTGTATCGGAATGTGCGGAGGATTTATCGTCGCCTACAGTTCTACCAAAATCGATGCTTCGATGAGCCGTAGTGCGCAGCTCATCCGCCACAGTGCTTATAACATAGGGCGTGTCAGCTCTTACGTGATACTGGGAATGATATTCGGTGCAATCGGGTCGCTGTTTGCTCTGAGTATGGAGATGCACGGGGTACTCTTCATTTTCGCAGGGGTTGTGATGATTATTACCGCACTGGGGATGTTTGGTCTTTCCAAACTGATTCATGTGCTTGAGCGGGGGTTTTCCAGTAACTCTCTTTTTAAAACCCTATTTTCACGACTCATTAAAAGTAAAAGTATCGGGAGCTTTTTTGCATTAGGGGTGATGAACGGCTTTTTCCCATGCGGATTTGTCTTTTTCTTTGCGGCAAAAGCGGCGGCATCCGCATCCATTATCGACGGAGGATTGATTATGGCGGCATTTGGTCTCGCCACCGTCCCGACACTCCTTGCCCTTGGACAATCGGTCAGTTTTTTCAAAGAGATCGCATTTCGCCAGACGATGAACCGAATTGCTGCCTTAGCTATCTTGATTTACGGTCTTTACAGTGTCTATTACGGGTTGGCCTACTTTTTTGATTTACCGATTTAAGTGTGTTTTACACCTATTGTTCGGTAGATTTGACAGATAAAACGGCCTCTTCAAATGCACTTTTATTTAATCCGAAGCTCTCTATCGTCTCCAATGCAGTGCGCATCCCCTCTTCACTAAACGTATCTCGTAAATTAACCGCTTGGGTAATTACTCTTAATACCTGTGCATGAGGGTTCAGTGTTGATGGATTTGATATTTCCCTCAATGTATCAATCAATGCCGTCTCAAAATTCCAATGTTCAAACATAGCGGAGGCTATTTCATAACTGCTCATCCCAAGGTACTTCCGCTCAATCTCTTCGAAAGAGCCGTTTTGAGCAATCTCTTGTACGAACTGATCCAAATTACCGGATGAAATTACTTTGAGGGATCCAACAAGCTTTCCGAGTTCCATTAAAAAGGCACTGCTTTGGAGCAACGGCAACATACTCTTATCGACGTTTCGATACCACTCTCTCGCCAAAGACATTTGGAGTGTCGACACTCGTGTCAAATCATCAATACCCGCAGAATAAGGGCTCAAATCAATAGGAACCGTTTTTTTGATCGCACTCGCTGCCGCAAATCCCCGAATCATAGATATTCCGAATAACATTACCGCTTTCGAAATAGAGGATATCTCTTTGCTCATCCCATAGAGCGGTGAATTAACCGATTTTAGAATATTTGCACTGAGCATCGGATCATGTTCGATTACGCGTGATAGCTCATCAATATCAGTATCATGGTTCATACACATCTCTTGTATCCGCACTATGGAAACGGGTAGAGGGGGGAGGCTTTTTATCTCTTCAAGCATATCGGTTAACTCCTCTTACTTTTCATCTTACTATCATATAAACGGGAGTGTACTCCGACTCATTTTAAAGCCTTATTAGTTTGAGACAATAAACGCTATACTAAGTCGAACATTTTTTTTGAGGAGTTAAAATGGCAGGGGTAATGTTTTCATTTTATGACTTTGCATCGTTGATCGATCTCAATATCGGAATATCGGATCGGTTAGATGAAAACCGTTCGGAAAGTTTTACAATTTTGTTTTGCGATTTTTCAAATATTTCGCACACATTAGTTGAATCAAACATTCAAACCTTGCTACGCACGTCCGATTCTATTGTCCATTGCGACGACTACTACTTTTTCGTTATGCCCTATACCGACCGATACGGATGCGGTTTTGTTAAAAAAATGGTAGAAGATATCTTTAGCAAACCTATTCAAACTGCCGCAATTTGTTATCCATCAGACGGAGAAAACTCTGCTGAGTTGCTGGAGTCTCTCCATGCCGAAGTAAAAAAGATTCACAAGATCGATCTCGACTGTCTTTACAGTGCCGCCAATCGGGAACCTTGATTAGCGCTGAGCGACTACCGGCTTGAAAGTGTGGTACGGTGAGTTTTTATAAAATTCTATTGCTTCGTGAATATCGCTTTTACGGCCGATATTACGATCGTAAAGATAAACCGTATTGGTAACTTTTTCACAAGGTTGCGCTTTACACGGTTCCGCTTTTGCCACTTGTGCACTTGGTGCAACAGCTACATGGGTTACAGCGGCACTGCTTACAGTAGATGTTTTCACCGCTTCATGCGTTGTAGCAACCGATTCTTCTTTTTTAACCGAAGCAACTTGAGCGTGAGCATCCGCAACTTTTTTCTCGGCGGTAGCACTTTCACATGCCTTCGGTGTTGTTCTGTTGATCGGACGGACAAAAGCATCTTTGCTAATCGCTTTTGCTTTTTTTAGATCGTGATGTGCCGACGCAGCTGATGGATATTTACCCACCGTTACCACATTACATACCCCCTCTTTTTTCTTTATTGAAGAGAGGGCGCTTTTGTGTACTTTCTTTTCAAAAGCGGGAGTGATCGAAGCCTCTTTTTTGGCACTGATCGTCTGAATCGTATATTCCTCCGCACTCAACACTACACTGGTGACACTGAACATTATAATTAGGGCTAAATTTTTCATACCACTATATCGACACGATACGAAAAAAACTTTACCACTCCCCTCTTTTTTGTTGCGCATTGACTTTTAAGAGCCCTCTATCGTATAATGGCGCTCCAATATCTTTGGGCCCTTAGCTCAGCTGGGAGAGCGCGTCGCTGGCAGCGACGAGGTCAGCGGTTCGATCCCGCTAGGGTCCACCAACACTACTTCATCTAATAATCACCTACCCTCATCGTAAAAGCCAAAAAATTATCCTCTATTTTCTGTTGCGCTATAATATCCTCACTTTAACAGTGAGACACGAAAATTGTCCATTTTTTAAAATTCTAGGTAAGAAAACATAATCAATTTATATTAAAAGGCAATTTTAATGGCTAATAAGACTATTTTTACAGTTGGATTTGAGTTGCCAACAAATAACTTTCAATTTAAAAGTTTTCATTCTAATGCTTCATTATTGGATGCAGATATTATTTTATTTGAGCCTAAATTAATCTATCAAACAGATTATTTAACAGGTGCTCAATACAACGGTAAACCTAATTTATCAGACGAAAGTTCAACAAAATGTAATTATTCTATAAAACATTGGAAAGAAGAACTAAAATTAGCTTATGAAAGTGGTAAAACTATTTTTATTTTTTTAACTACTCCCGAAAATGTGTTTATTCACACTGGTTATACAAATAATGGAAAAAATAGATTAAGAAATTTAGATGAAATAAACAGTTTTGCAATGCTCCCAATAAGTTTTAAAGACAAAAAAACTGCTAAAGGTAAAAATATACAGTTTACACAAGATGGAATTTTTTTAAAATCATATTGGGAAACTGTAAAAAAATTTTGTGAGTATGAGCTTTATTTTGAACATGACAGTGCAAAACCACTTATAGTTACAAAAAGTGGTGATAAAACTGTTGGGGCTATGATGACTAATGAAAAAGGTGGAGTAATGCTGTTATTACCACCCTTAAATTTACCAAAAGATTTTACAGATATGCACACAGATGGCAAAACTTCCATTTGGACAGAAAAAGCTATTCAATTTGCTAAATCGCTGTTAAACCAAATTATTGCTATTGATAAATCATTGAAACACTCTACCCAAGAGACTCCCGCTCCAGAATGGATAAGCGAGGCGCAATTTCAATTAGATATTGAGAAAAAATACCTATCAGAAATTGATAAATTTCAAAATCAACTAATCTCTATACAAAAAAAAATAGAAGCAAAAAGAAATGAACTAGACAAACATACATTGTCAAAAAAACTGTTATTTGAAAATGGTAAGCCTTTGGAATATGCAATTATAGATGCTTTACAAATAATAGGATTCAAAGCAGAAAATTATGATGATGGTAAATCTGAATTTGATATTGTTTTTGAATCAGACGAGGAAAGATTTATCGGTGAAGCGGAAGGGAAAGACACTTCGGCGATTGCTATTACAAAATTTAGACAACTTGAATCAAATATCCAAGATGACTTTGCAAGAGATGAAATAAATGAGTATGCAAAAGGTGTATTATTTGGCAATCCGCATAGGCTATTGCATCCAAACAAAAGAACAGAATTTTTTACTCAAAAAGCAATAGATTCTGCAAAAAGAAGCGGCATAGCACTTGTCAATACACATGAACTATTTGAAGTTGTAAAATATCTCAAAGATAAAAATGATAAAAATTATGCAAAACAAGTGAGAGACTGCTTTAAAAATACAAGCGGAGAAATTATAAAGTTTCCGCCAATTCCATAAAAAATAGGTATAGGCTGAATTAAAATGAGCAAAATCTTATGCGATTGGAAAAGAGAATGACAACTTTAGAACTCCAAAATTATCTCAAAGCCCACTATCCAAAAGAGAACGAAGCGTGCGAATGGAAAGAATTTAAAAATCTCAAACATAGCATTTCGGGTGCAAAGGGTGAAGATTTAGCCACGTATGTTTCAGCTATCGCCAACATGAACGGCGGGCATATCGTTATCGGTGTCAAAGATGGCACACTCGACATCGTAGGTATCGAAAATCTCCATGACTACATCCCCGAAACACTCCCGCATCGATTACTAGGCGTTTGCATGAATCTCAGCAGTGAGGGGCTATCTGTAGAGGCTCACACGACAACCGACACAGCACGAACCGTTTGGATCGTCCATATCCCTAAACATCTGCCACGCAAGCCCGTGTACGCCCATAACAAAGCATGGCAACGTAGCGGCGATAGCCTCATCGAACTAAGACCCGAACGGGAAGCCTCTATTTTGGCGGAACCAATAGGAAAAGCGGAGGATTGGTCGGCACTTATCTGTACGGATGCGACACTGGAAAATCTCGACCCCGAAGCGATCCGTTTGGCGAGAGAAGAATATATCACCAAGCACCCCAATCTTGCCGAAGAAGTTGCACAATGGGACAATAGAACCTTTCTCAACAAAGCCAAGCTCACGCTTGATAGCAAAATCACCAATAGTACCCTTTTGCTTTTGGGAAAAGCAGAATCGGTGCATTTACTCTCTCCCGCAGTACCACGCATCACATGGGTACTCAAAGACCGTGATGGCATCGAGCAAGGGTATGAGCATTTTGGATTACCGTTGCTTGTTAGCGCGCAAAAGGTTCACGCGAAGATCCGAAATTACAAATATCGCTACATGGCAGACAGCAAGCTTTTCCCCGATGAGATAGACAAATACGACCCTTGGATCATTTACGAAGCCCTGCATAACTGTATTGCCCACCAAGACTATGAACTAGGTGGTCGTATCAATGTCGTCGAGTTCCCTGATAAACTCGTATTTTCAAACGTCGGAAGCTTCATACCTGAAAATGTGGAGAATGTCATCGAACGTGACGCACCGCCTGAACTATACCGTAACCCGTTTTTATGTCAAGCGATGGTCGAGATTAACATGATCGATACCATAGGCAGTGGCATAAAGCGGATTTACTCGAAACTTCGACAGCGATTTTTCCCTATGCCAAACTATCACATCGAATCCAAGCGAGTTGAAGTCACTATTTTTGGACAAATCCTAGATGAACGCTATGCCAAGCTTTTGGCTATGAATCCCGAACTCAGCTTGCACGATGTTATCGCACTGGATCGTGTTGTTAAACATCTACCTAGCACGGATGAGAGCCTTAAATATCTTCGTGATAAGGGGCTTATTGAGGGGAGAAAACCCAATGTATATGTTTCCGCCTCGGTAGCAAAAGCAACGGGAGATAAAGCAGGATATACCAAGAATAGAGCTTTCGATAAAAAATATTATTTTGACTTAATAGAGCAAGCCATACGACAACATGGATCAATGAATCGACAAGAGCTTGATGAGCTATTATGGAAAAAATTACCCGATAATTTAACCGATAGTCAAAGAAAGACAAAGATTAATAATTTAATAAATGAACTCTCAAATAAATTAAAGAAGATATGCAATAAAAGTAGCAATACAAAGCCAAAATGGGTACTTTGCGAGGTATAATCGCTTTAATAAATTACAGATAGTAGAAAAAAATTATTAAAGATAGATAGCAGTAAATGATACACTCTGTGTATTTTTTACACATTCCTAGACATTCTTTTTAGACATTTAACCCACAAGAGCAAAAATACCTCTCTAAGGACTGTTTTTTAGGGGTACTTATAGGGGTATCAGTTCACAGCACACCGCTTTAGCTTCGCAAAATAGGGACTCGTCGGTAGAGCTAGGGTCCACCAACTTCACTTCATCTAACAATCACCCACACTAATCTCTAAACGTCAAACAATTAGCCTAACCCTTGCGCATTTGCTATAATATCCTCACTTTAACACTGAGGCACAAAATTTGTCACTTTCCCGCGCAGGAGAGTTACGTACGAATATAAGGAAAAAGCTATGGATTTAAAAGATTTTATTAAAGAAACAATGATTCAAATAGCAGAATTTAAAATTCCTATTGTTCTACCGCATGGAAGAGAGAATAAATGAGTAATATCACTGCCACACAAAAGTATGAACAGCTATTAGTCACTATCAGCTCAGCCTATGAAGCAGGGCGAGTCCGTGCGGTTAATGCGGTCAATACGGAGTTGGTGCAAACGTATTGGAAAATCGGACAATACATCGTTGAATTTGAGCAAGCCGGAATGCAAAAAGCTGATTACGGCAAGGGGCTTTTAGAGCAACTTAGCCGTGATTTGACATTGCAGCACGGCAGAGGTTTTAGTCGTAGCAATCTCATCCGATTTCGCCAATTTTATCTCGCATATCCAATATGTGCGACAGTGTCGCACATATTGGGATGGTCGCATATCGTAGAGCTTTTGAAGATTGAGAATGCGCTTGAACGGGAGTTTTACGAGAAACAAACGGTGAGTGAAAATTGGTCGGTTCGAGAACTGCAACGCCAAAAAGAGAGTGGTCTATTTTTACGTTTGAGTATGGGGAAAAATAGAGAAGAGATTCTTGATCTCTCCAAAAACGGTCAAATCATCGAAAAGCCTACTGATATTTTGAAAGACCCTTATATCTTTGAGTTTTTAAAAATCCCTGAGCCTTATCATATCGCCGAAACGCAACTCGAAAGTTTGCTGTGTGATAATTTACAAAGTTTTTTACTGGAACTCGGCAAAGGATTTACATTTGTAGGACGACAATATCGAGTAACGCTCAACAATACCCACTACAAAGTAGATTTGGTGTTCTATCATAGGATTTTGAGATGTTTTGTCTTGATTGACCTTAAAATCAATGAAGTCAAACACCATGACATCGGACAGATGAATATGTATTTGGGATACTTTGCCAATGAACAAAATATCGAGGGAGACAATCCTCCTATCGGTATTATTTTAAGTAAAGACAAAGATGAACTGCTGGTTGAATATGCAACCTACGGAATGAATAGCCAACTCTTCGTTCAAAAGTATCAACTCTATTTACCCAACCAAGACGAGCTACGGCGTGAGATTGAAGAGGTTTTAAGGGGAGAAGAAATAATATGATTATCGACTATCTCAAGACGTTTAAATATGCAAAACGTCACGATATTACTGCGTTACTTTTAGACAAGCTTCCTGATATTTTAGACGAGAAACAGAAGCATAATAAGATTAGAAACATTTTGTACTCTATGTCAAAAAAAGATCAAAGTATCGCAATTTCGGGCTCTTCACAAAAAGGTGTATGGATATTGAACAGCAAAATAGTTTAGACAAGGTATGAGATTAATTAGTCAAGATGAACAATGTCTAAATGTGAATATTTTAGATATTTCTCCCACTTAACCTTTTCGTATTAAACACACACTATAATACCCATAATTATTTTCCAAAAGGAACCTTTATGAAACTTTCTCTTGCACTTGCCTCATTTGTACTAACGTCTACTTTCGTTTTTGCCGCTCCCGCTACCCTCGCAACCGTCAACGGCAAAGCGATTACCACGAATGACGCTAACGCATTTTTATCCAAAGCTGCACCGGGGATGAGTTTTAATAAACTCGATCCGAAAATGAAACGCCAAGTAGTCGATCAACTTGTAAACCAAACGCTTGTAAAAGATCAGGTGATTAAAAGCGGTATTCAAAATACCCCTGCTTTCAAAGCCCAATATGCTGCGATCAAAAATGATTTGGCAGTCGATATGTGGATGAAACAGCAAATGAATAAAATCAGTGTCACCGACAAAGAGACGAAAGCTTTCTACGATGCTAACGGCGATAAGATGAAACAAGGGGATAAAAAAGTTCCGTATGAACAAGTGAAAAAAGAGATTACTCAATTTTTGAAACTGGAAAAATTTAAAACGCATATGAACAAAACAACGGATGCGCTCCGATCATCGGCTAAAGTAGAAATCAAGCTCTAAATTTCACTTGGAACACGTGCGCGCACCCCACCCTTTTCTCCTCTCGGTAGGTATCCACCTCACCCTAGCGGCTCTCATTATCGGAGCTGTCAGTGTGATTCATAAAACACTTCCTGTTATAACCGAAACAACCTCTCTTAAAGTTTTGCTTCACACCCCCAAATCCGTACTAAGCGTCCCGATTAAATCCCCAGAGCCGATACAAAAGAAAGAAGAACCTATCCCTCTTCCTAAGCCGAAGCAGATTCAAATGCCAACACCGATTAAAACACCGGTGTTAGTCCAAAGCAAACCGATTCCCGTAGCTCCGCAAACGGCTCCAACGATTACACCTTCCGCCAAAGCTCCTGAAATAACAGCTCAAGCAGTACCGAAAGCTCCACCGCCGCCACCGAAAGTAGAAGAAAATTATGCGGAAGAGAATTTGGGACGCATTCGCACCATTTTGGCGGAACGGCTCAAATATCCTAAAAATGCGGTACGCTTGAAACAGCAAGGGGAGACGACGGTAACCTTTACGTTGGATACGAATCGTGATGTGAGTCAAATTACCATTACGCAAAGCTCCGGATTCGAACTTCTTGATGACGCGGCAAAAAATCTTATTGAGAGTTCTGCAAGTCTCTTTCCGAAACCTTCAAAATCGGTACGGATTAGCGTTCCGATCGCCTACAAACTCCGTTAATTTTACCCCCGCTGAGCAAGTCCGAGGGCGAGAGATTTTTCAATATCATGCGCATATGTTGGGTTATTCGTCCGAAGCGTTTTCTCAAATCGCAGTATTAGTTTAGAATCGGTTCGCGGATGGGTGCACAACTCTTCGAGCAAAAGTTTGTATTTGCCAACGGTATGCGATGTTATGGTTCCGAAATGGCTCAAAATCATCTCAACGGCATGATTTAACTCTCTAGCACTTGAGGATCTATTTTTAATAATGGCACTCAACGATTCAAACGTCTCAATTGTCGTCGGAACGGTTTCAGGAACGGTTTTGCTCTTGTTACTCCAAACATATAGGGCAACCAAGACAATGAGGATAAACAATAAACCCGCTATCGTAAGTATTAAATTTGCTGTGATCATAATAGGATTCTCTTAGGGTTGGTATAAGAAGTATTGTAGCGAAAAAGGGATGAAGGAGAATCTCTCCCGCAAATGCAGGAGAAAAAGGAGAAAATAATGAGGTTAAAGGATTACCATTTAACTTCGGTAGTAAACATATAAACGTCTTTTGCCGCTGATGTATCAGCACCTGTTGAGCCTACCTCATCGATATATTTTGCTGAACCGATAAAGCTGACGTTTTTATTCATTTTATACGCTAAACCTACCATGGTTTTATCACCATCATAGTTTATAGTCGTTGCGCCCGATGCAGGTTTGTTCTCTTTTTTATAGTCATCATAACGAGCGATTACCGTCCAGTCTTGGATAGGACGATATTCAGCATTGATTGACCAACCTGTATATTCAGCATCCGTTACACCGGCAGTACGTTTATCGTCTTCTGCTTTGAAATATTGTGCCGCAATCAAGAATTCCGGTTGGTTATACACTGCATGGATACCGTAGAACGAACGATCGTATTCTGCAGGATCACCGATAGTTGCACTATCATCTTTATGATTGTGAGAAATCAAACCATACGTTGAAAGGTTAGCATACGTATCTTTAGTACGATCGTTTTTACCCACTTTTTTCCCGCTTCCGAGCAAGTGAGCCGTCAAACGCCACTCAAGAGAGAGTTTTTCGCTATTTTCTTGGTTAGCCGCTGTTTTATCCGCATGGTAACCTTCACCGTTGAAGATACCGATTTCAGATGAGAACATATCCATTTTGGTTTTGAAATTTACACCAAGGTCAGCCGAGTTAACAAGGTCAACACCCGATTCAGTTGCCGTATTTTTCTCTTCTAAGAGAACTTTGTTAAATGAACGGTAATGCCAAGCATTATGCTCCTCATAGTCGATCCATGGGCGGTGCGCGATACCGAACTCTACACCGGTGTAAGGGAGAACTTCATCCAAATAGAGATATGCGTATTTCACAAATGCTTCTGCATATCCTTCATTCGTATCTTCAGCTGAATCATTAGACAACTCTTTCGTAGCATCCAATGTTACGCGCCAGTAGTCTTTATCGTTGAAAAACCCTTTTACTTGTACATAGTTACGGCGAAGTTCGAAACCAGTTGAATTACCGTATGTATTGCTTAATTGTGAATCAGCTGGTTTAGCAGAGGTCAAACCGAAATAGTGGGTACCGCTGAATTCAAGCGTTTTTGCTTTAGATTTAACGTTTACGTATTTAGACATTTTGTCTTGGTATTCAGAACTTTTTGATTCGACTTCACGAAGCTGCATATCAACTTCTTTCGCACTTACGAAATCGCCCATCTCCACACGGCCTTCGCCCGGAGTTGTATAAACTTGTCCTGTTTTAGGATCACTGTAGAGGGTCAAAGCATCTGCTGATGCAACGCCACTGATCATCGCCGCAGCAAGGGCTGATAATGCAACTTTTTTCATAAGAATCACTCCTGTTTTTTAATAGTGTCATTGTAGAAAAAATAGATTACGCTAATGTTACATTGCAGAATGATTACGATAAGGAAAATGGATATAAAACGCTTGTCTCAACGCATACGCAAGGAAAGACAAGCAAAAACTTAAGGAATTGAAGAAGGAGAAAGAAACGTTGGGTCTGTTAGGACACCTCTAAAGACATCTAAATGTTTTTAGAGGTATCCACCCCGAAGGGTGAAGGGGAAATTATTTAGTCTCTGCCCAGTATTGGCGAACAAGGTTTGTTGTTTCAACCGGAAGAGGGATATAACCGAGTTTTTGCGCCGCTGCATCCCCGTTACGGAACGAATGATCAAAAAATTTGATCGTTTCTTGATTGATATCAGCCGTTTCACGCGGCATAAGGATATACGTTGCCGCAACGATCGGATAGGTAGAATCCCCTTTTTCTGCTACGAGTGAGCCGTAAAAGTGATCTTTTTTCGTCCATGATGCTTGTTTAATCGCATTTTGGAAGTTTTGTTGACGTGCCGTTACCCATTTACCGCTTGCGGTTTGCAAGGTAGCGGCAGAGAGGTTGTTTTTCTCTTTGTAGGCGTTTTCAATATAACCGATAGAATATGGAGTTTGTTTAACGATATTTGTTACACCCTCATTCCCTTTTCCGCCGACACCGGTTGCCCAACCGATCGCTTTACCGGTTCCGAATTTGCTTTTCCACATTGGTGAAACATTGCTCAAATAATCGGTAAAGACGTGAGTCGTTCCTGATCCGTCAGAGCGGTGAGCCACGATGATTTTTTGCGCCGGAAGATTAAGTCCTGCATTGTCTGCAACGATTTTAGGATCGTTCCACATTGTAATCGTTCCTGCAAAGATCTCAGCAACAACACTGTTTTTAAGTTTCAACGCTTCATCTTTAACGCCTGGGATATTATGCGCTACGGCGATTGAACCGAAAACTGCCGGGAATTGAAGAAGTTTTGCTTTGTCCAACTCTTTAGGAGTCAAAGGGGCATCAGTCGCACCGAAATGCACGATACGCTCTGAAATTTGTTTGATACCGCCGCCTGAACCGATAGATTGATAGTTGACACGTGTTTTAGTCGCTTTTTGGTAGTTATACGCCCAGTCATAATAACATGGAGCCGGGAACGTTGCACCCGCGCCGTTGATTTTATCCGCAGCGATCATAGACGTTGCAGCGATTGCAGCGATCACTAAACCTTTTGTAGCATTCTTTAGCATTTTGGGATCCTTTTGGAATTTTTGATGACGGTATTGTAAAAGGCTCCGGTAACGATATGATTACAAAGGGTGATACGTCTTTGTAATCTGACGGTTATAAACCATTGGTATAATCGCGCACCATCATTTAATCAAAGGCACATCAATGCTACCACGCTATGAAAACAAACTTAATGAAATTCGCGGGATGATTTCACTTATGCTTTCTCAAATCATCCAATCCAGCGAAGAGACGCTCAAAGCATTTGAAACGGATAATGCGGAGCTCTACGAAACATCACGCACCTATATCAAAAACATCCAAGTGGATGCAAACAAAATCGATAACGAAATCATCAAAACGTTTGCCCTGTTTGGTCCCGAAGCGGATGAATTACGGCTGTTAGTTGCGTATTTGAAAATGACCAACGAGATTGACCGTATCGGCGACGGTCTCAAAAAATACAGTAAACGTCTCCATGACCATTGCCAAGGGGGATGCGATATGAGCGTCCTAAGCAATGCGATCATTCAACTTCACAAAACGACGATCAATGCGTTACAATACATCATTGGATGCTTGAATTCGATTGAAACATGTGACGCAGATGATGTTTACCGCAAAGTAATGGTTGAAGAGTCCAAAAATGACGACCTTTTTTCTATTATGGAGAAAGAACTTCTGACTCTGATTATCGATGCGAATGAACTCGCTGTCGAATATGTTAAGGTTTTAGGTACATTGCGCAAATTAGAGCGTATCGGTGACCGTACCGTCAATATTGCCTCATTGATGCTCTATGCACAAAAAGGCGGCGAGTTAAAATTACATAATTAGTGCGAAAAACGTACTTAGACCTGCGGAAAAAGGAATCAGTCGTGAATACGTTGATACTGATTGTCGAAGATGAACAAGATATCTTGGAACTCATGGAGTACCATTTAGGGAAAGAGGGATTTGAGACTATCGGCTTTCTTA
>NZ_MIBU01000136.1:0-3701 GCF_001830725.1 Sulfuricurvum sp. RIFOXYD12_FULL_44_77 | reverse complement strand
GATTTTTTTAGTGGCGAAAATGGTCTATGGTGATGTGGAAGATTCTGTTCCCGTGAGCGAGAAAATCGGGAAAGTTCCAGTTAAATAATGGTAAAATTCCCATTTTTTAATCAAGGAATTTTATGATCACGACCGTTATCGGAGTTTATACCCTTTACATTATTATCCGTTTGTATGTCAGCGTGATGCAGATCGGCTATATCAATCAGATTAAATGTAAAGGTGCTGTGCTGATGGGGGAGCGGGAGTATCTGGATGCCGCTAACTATGCAGTCGCCAAAGAGAAGCTCGGGATGATGGAGACGTTTGTTGAATACGGACTTTTCCTCCTTTGGATGGGGGGGATGATGGCATGGCTCGATTCTGCTTTAGTCTCTCAAACTCCACTGACACAAACGATTATAGCCGTAATGGGACTTATTGTGATCAATGGTCTTGTGATGCTGCCGTTTGGTTGGATTGCAAAATTCAAAATCGATGCCAAGTACGGATTTAACCGCTCTTCAACGGGTCAGTTTGTCAAAGACACCCTGATCAGTACCCTTTTAACCCTTGTTATCGGCAGTTTTATGGTTTGGATCGTCTCGCTGATCATTACCTCAAGTGAACTATGGTGGCTGTGGAGTTTTGCCTTTATTATGGCCGTTGTTATTGCTATCAACATGTTCTTTCCTACCATCCGAGCGCTCTTTTTTGATAAAGTGACTCCGTTGGAAGACCCTGAACTCCGAGATCAGATTGAAGCGTTGATGGCAAAAACGGGGTTTGTCAGCAGCGGTGTTTTTATCAGCGATGCTAGTAAACGCGATGCCCGTCTAAACGCTTATTTTGGCGGACTCGGAAAATCAAAGCGGGTGATACTCTTCGATACCCTTATCCAAAAGCTTACCCCCTCAGAGCTGGTGGCCGTTTTGGGACATGAGCTAGGGCATTTTGCTCATGGGGATTTGTACAAAAATATCACGATGGTAGGGGTAATGCTGTTTGGGATGTTTGCCCTCTTCGGCAATCTGCCCGAAACCCTTTATATGGAACTTGGGGTTTCACAAAGTCCTCATATCGTCATGATGCTCTTTATTCTCCTTCTTCCCGTCGTCAGTTTTGTTATGATGCCGCTGATGGGGATTATGAGCCGCCATAACGAATATGAAGCCGATCGAACGGGTGCGGAACTCGGCGGTGCTGAGCATCTCGTCAATGCCCTCAAAAAACTGGTGAGCGAAAATAAAAGCTTTCCGTTATCACATCCGCTCTATCGCTTTTTTCATACGACCCATCCTCCGGTCGTGGATCGGCTCCGTGCGTTAGGGTATGATATCCGCATTGAAAAAGATGAAGGATATGCCGACCCATGTCCAAACGACTAAAAGAACTTCACGAAGAGATTACGCTCCGATTGAACGGTGTCGTAGACTCTCCCCGCCGCGAGGCGGAACTTCTCCTTATCGCCTATTTAGGCAAAGATCAGCTCTATTTTATTACCCATCAAGAGGATATGATAGATGAGAATCATCCCAAACTTTTGGAATGGATAGCAAAACGAAGCGCTAACGTACCGCTTGAGTATTTAACCAATCGCGTCAGTTTTTACAGCCGTGAGTTTTACATCGACGAGGGGGCGTTAATCCCCCGTCCTGAGACGGAACATTTGATTGATGAAGTGTTGGGACGTATTTCGGCAGATGAAGCTTTAACCATCGTTGAAGTAGGGGTAGGGAGCGGGATTATTTCGATACTTCTTGCATTGCATTTGCCAAATACCCGTTTTATTGCCGTTGATATTTCACCGCGTGCATTGGCTGTTGCACGCCGTAATATCGAAAGATTCGGTTTGAGTGATCGAATCGAACTGCGTGAGGGGGATTTGCTCTCATCTATCACTGAAAAAATCGATTTTCTAGTCTCTAATCCCCCCTATATCGCCCAAGACGCTCCGCTGGAGTCTAATCTCTCGTATGAGCCTCAAAACGCTCTCTTCGGCGGGGAAATCGGGGATGAAATGATTCGTGCTTTGCTGGATGAAGTGTACGCTCGCCGTATTCCTTCCTTTGCGTGCGAGATGGGTTACGATCAACGACTAAAAGTGCAAGAGTATCTTAAAAATTTTGCGGTACAATCTTTGGATTTTTATACCGATTACGCTGCGTTTGATCGGGGATTTGTATTAAAGGCTATTCATGAATAAGAAAGTGGTTATTGACGTTCTTTATATTTTACTCATCGCTATGACGGCAGGGGCTGTTTTGGTGCTTGGCGTGTTTGTTGCCGCCGTAGTCTTCCACTCAGAAGTCTATCTCACCCTCCCGCTTTTATCCCGCTACGAAGAGGGAAAAATTATGGGGGAAATTTTCCGCCGTTTTACCTATTGGGCTTATTTTATGAGTGCGGTCATTGCTGTGTACGAAGTGTCACGCTACAAAGTGATGCAGATTGATAAAATTTCGATTTTGAGTGCATTAGGTTCTATCGGAACACTCCTTTTATTCAGTGCCGTGTATACCCCAAAAATTTTAGAGTATCAATCACGGGGTGAAGCGGCGATCGATGCCTCATTCGAAGCTCTTCATAAAGCAAGTGAGATTG
Organism: Sulfuricurvum sp. RIFOXYD12_FULL_44_77; assembly: GCF_001830725.1. NCBI lineage: Bacteria > Pseudomonadati > Campylobacterota > Epsilonproteobacteria > Campylobacterales > Sulfurimonadaceae > Sulfuricurvum > Sulfuricurvum sp. RIFOXYD12_FULL_44_77. Next base: position 1,118 of record NZ_MIBU01000136.1, on the reverse strand, counting down.
ATTTTAAAATTTTGCTCCTCACTCTGTTGATTTTATTTAGCCGTAGAGCTTATTTGATGGCGGTAAAAAAATGATTCGATTTGATAATGTCACCAAAAGCTTCGGAAAACGGGAGATTCTGCGCGGAGTCAACTTAGAGATCGAAAAAGGGAAAACAACGGTCATTTTCGGCGTCTCAGGCGGCGGAAAATCAACGATTATCAAACATATTGTCGGATTGCTTAAACCCGATTCGGGAACCATCACCGTCGATGGGATACGGGTGGATAACGCCGATGAAACGACACTGCGCTCCATCCGAACCAAGGTGGGATTTTTGTTTCAAAGCGGTGCGTTATTTGACAGTATGAATATCCGTGAAAACGTTGCATTTCCGATGCGTGAGCATCAAAACCTTTCTATGAAAGAGTTGGAATACAAAATCGATGAAAAGCTCACGATGGTAGGGCTTGATCCAAAAATCGTCAAATCTCTCTACCCCGAAGAGCTCAGCGGCGGGATGCGCAAGCGGGTCGGATTGGCGCGTACCCTCGCATTGGAACCGGATGTTATTCTTTACGATGAACCGACATCAGGGCTTGATCCCGTTACGAGCGATTTTATCACCCAAATGATCTGCCGTCTTCGCGAAGAGATCAATATGACCTCTATCCTCATCAGCCATGATATTTCTGAGAGTTTTAAAGCGGGGGATAATTATGCGATGCTTTTTGACGGCGTGATTGTCGAAGCGGGGAATAAAGAGGCCTTTAAAAACTCATCGAATGCCGTTGTTCAGCAGTTTATCCATGCACGTGCCGAAGGGCCGATAGCGTTTCATTAACGTCCCCCAAACTTCTTCGTCCACCACTCTTGCGGAGTGAGGGTCTTCTCTCTTAGATGCTCTTCATCAAAGTTAAACTCATATTTAGAACAATACTCTAAAAGGATTGCATACGCTTCATTGATCTGAGTACTCATGGCGTGTGCCGTATCGGTATCATCAGGGTGTTTGTCGGGGTGCCATTGTTGCATCATATTTTTGTAGCGGGTTTTGATGTCGGAGAGGGTAGCTTTGTCGCTCAGGCCAAGGAGCGTTTTGGCCTTTATGAGCGTGTCAAATGAGAGCATGGAAAGAG
>NZ_MIBU01000135.1:0-16863 GCF_001830725.1 Sulfuricurvum sp. RIFOXYD12_FULL_44_77 | reverse complement strand
GCGGATATTCATGAGTTAGGGCAGGGGATTAATGCCGTCTATATCAAAGATTTCCATGACTTCCTCCCCCATAACCTTCCGAAAAAGAGATAATTCTTGATTTAAATCAAGAGATAGAGCTTTTGCCTCTTTTATACTGTCATCATTAAAAGCCTAAAGGAATAGCTATGATTTTAGAATTTATGAGAGACGATCACCGCGCATGCGACCATTACTACACCGAAGCGGAGAATGCGTTGTCGGCAAAAAAAACAGAGGAAGCCAAAGAGCTTTTTGATCTATTTTATCGCGCTACGAACCACCATTTCGATATGGAGGAGCGTGAACTCTTTATCACCTTTGAAAAACGGACGGGGATGATGGGGGGGCCGACGCAGATGATGCGTTACGAGCACCAACAGCTTCGAAGTCTTCTCGAATCGATGCGTTTAGCGTTGAGTGAAAATCGCTCGGATGATTTTTTCGGAATCGGTGAATCGATGATGATTATGCTCCAGCAGCACAATATGAAAGAGGAGCAGATGCTCTACCCTATGATCGATCGTGCATTGGGGAGCGATGGAGAGCTTATGATCCAAACCCTAAAGGATATGGATAAATGATTCTCCTCGACACTCGTGAATTTGATCACCCCGTTCCGCTGGAGATGGCGGTGGATGCATTCAAAAAACTTACGGGTGATGAGGTGATCCATATGATTCACCGACGTGAACCGATCCCCCTTTTTGAGATCATTGTGAAAAACGGCGGTCGATATCTCAGCGTCATGGAAACTGAAACTCTCTGGCATATCTATATCACCCGCAGTTCAACCCTAGAGTTGGAGCATACCCATGTATAACGGCCTCTCCCTCGATCAAGCCCCCCCTATCTCGGTCGTCTTGCGCTTTTTTCTCACGGTTCCCGTATTCGGGCTACTTCTTGCTTTGATTGTATTTTTTAATCCTCACGCTGTTTTAACACCAACCCATCCCCTCTCCCTAGCGGCTATCCATCTGATGTTTCTAGGGGTTATCTCTATGAGTATGTTCGGTGCACTGTTTCAGATGCAGAGCGTCTTGGGGGGACGTCCTATCCCCTCTGTTCTGGGGAATGCGGTTGTGATTCATCTGTTTTTGGTGATCGGGGTACTTTCCCTCTCGGGAGCATTTGTATTTGGAATCCCTGAACTTTTTGTGATTGCATCGATTTTTTTAGGCGGCTCGATCCTCTACTCGGCTAATCTTATCCTTCCTCTCCTTTTCGGCGGTACATCGCACGATACCCTTCGGGGGATGAGACTTGCCCTGATCGCCCTCTCTCTCACCGCCGTGTTGGGGATCGTTATGGCAAGCGAATATGCCAATCTCTCTTTTAGTGCCTTTCATGACGCGATCCGATCCGCACACTATTCACTGGGACTTATCGGGTGGATTGCCGTACTTATCGTAGCGGTAGCGTTTCAAGTGATCGAGATGTTCTATGTCTCCACACCCTACAGTAGCTGGTGCAAACGCAACGCCTTCAGGGTGATTGCCGTGTCACTCTTTTTGAAAATCATTTGGCTTTTCACGGCGCTCCCTTATGTCTGGGTGTTTGACCTTGTTATAGGGGCGTTATTGATCGGATTTGTCGTCACTACGGCAAAACGCTTAAAGATGCGAAAACGGCGTGTGAGTGATGTGAGTATATGGTTTTGGAGTTTGGGGATCATGTTGCTTTCATTGGCCGTTGCGGCGCATATCCTCTTTTTAGGGGCTGCGTATCCCCAATCTCAGAGTATTTCCCTCATCGCTTTTGCCCTCTTTGCGTTGGCTGTTATTTTAGGGATGATGGGGAAAATCGTCCCCTTTCTGGTCTGGTTTCATCTCAACTCTTCCGGGATCATGGATGCTCCGATTATGTCGAATATCATCCCTCAATCTCGTGCAAAAGGGGTTTTTACCCTTTTTCTCCTCACATCGCTCTCGGCACTTGGCGGGGTGTTCTTAATTGAGCTTTTTGTATTGAGCGGACTCACGGCAATGGGCATGTTTGCCCTCTTGCTCATTAACCTCGTAAAAGCGCTTCAACTCTACCGATATACCCTCACCCATGGGAAGCGGTTCGAGCCGCTTTCATAGAGGCGGGATCGTTATCTCGGTCTAAACCCGATTAACGTCATATCGTCCCGTCGAGGTTCACCCGCACGATACGCCTCTAATTCCATTTCGATATGTTTCATTTGCTCGTTCATGCTCAACCCTTGATTGTGCAAGATGATTTCGCCTAAGCGTTTTCGACCGAGCAACCTGCGAGGGGCTCCCCCCATATGATCGGGGATACCGTCGGTCAACATGTAAAAAGAGACCCCTTCATTGACGTGTACGGTATGGTTTTCAAACGATTTTTTAGGGCGTATACTTCGATATCCCAAACTTGCTCTCGTCGGTTTTATCTCATTTAACGTGCCGTTTTCGACATAGATAAGGGGGAGGTTCGCTCCGGCGTAGGTGATGGTGCTCGTATCGATGTCGTAGACGCAGATCGCACAATCAAGCCCGTCGTCCGAATCGGTGTCGGGATAATCTTGTCGCAGTTTCATCCGTACCCGCTCATCCACTTCATGCAGCAGCTCTGCGGGGTCGGCCATTTTCAGATCATGAAGGGCTCGATGGAGTGCCGCCGAAGCGACCATCGTCATAAAGGCTCCCGGTACACCGTGTCCGGTACAATCTATAACGACGATAAAACATTTATTCCCTATCTGCTCAATCCAAAAATAGTCCCCGCCGACGACATGAAGCGGTTCCCAGCAGACAAAAATATCCGCTATCGCACCATCCAATGCATGCTTATCGGGGAGCGAAGCCTCCTGAATTTTTCGGGCATATCCGATGCTCTCCATCACCAATGAATTGGCGTGATCGAGTTTAGCGTGAGCTTCATCGAGCGCTGCTTTCTCTTTTTGAAGGAGTAACTGCTGATGACGTACTTTACGCAACGAGGCGATGAGATGAACGACAAACGCAAGTGCTAGGGCAAGGAGAATCCAATATTTTTTGAGGACATCGATCAGACTGAATTTTCCGAGATCTTTATAGGGGCCCATTTTAAGTTCTCGGTAGAGTTCATGGACGGGATTGTAATCAGAGGGTACCGACCACCCCCGAATCTTTGCCGCTTTAGCCGCATCGCTCTCTTCGGGCATCTCCAGCAAAGCGACGGCTACCAGCTGCGCTAAATGATCGTCCGTGTTTTCGAGTTTGCTAAAGGGCCACTCCGGATAAAGACGGGTGCTGTAGAGATAGGGAAATTTTCCGGTCGTAACTTGCTTATTGATCACCTTGATATCGTTGAGGTCGATTTTCCCCTCGCTCGCCATCCGCTCCAAAATATCGGAACGAATTGCTCCGACATCCCCTTCGCCGTTCAATACGCCGAGAACGACCTTTTCGTGATCGCCGAGTGTCTTGACACTCATATCGCTCTCAGGGTCGATACCGACCGCCCTCATCTCCCGCAACTGCATCAGCCAGCCGCCGAAGGAGGATTTATCGACCGAAAGAAGGGTTTTCCCCTTCATATCCTGAAGCGTATGAATCGGGCTATCGGCTTTGGTCAAAAATACCCCGCCGAATCGGTTACACAAACACCCATCCGGCCCATGATTGGTGAGTGTCGCGATGCGGCTGATACCGTAGGTAGCTTCCAGTTCGATATATTGTCCCGTATTGACAACGACGAAATCGACCTGTTTTTCTCCGACGGCATTGTAAAGCTTTTTAAAATCGAGCGGTACCAGTTCAAAGCGATACTCAGGAACAGAGCGTGTCAGATACTCCATGGTCGGTTGCCACATTTTTCGAGCAACCTCTTCGCCACGGTGCGCCAATACCCCGATTTTAACCGTTTTTTCCGAGCCAAAAACCGTGCCCATCAACAGTGACATCAGAAAAACGGCGCTAACTATCCTTTTTATAAACAATAACATGATTCCTCCCCGCCCCTTTTGCCTCATAAAGTGCACTGTCCGCTTTGGAGAGTGCGTGTTCAAACGAATGATCCTCTTGGGTGAATTCATACAGACCTATACTCACGGTAAGGGGAAAAGCAAGAGAAGATTCATCCCGAAAAAGGGTGCTTTCGGCTACATTTTTACGAATCCGTTCCGCTACCTCATACCCTGTGTCTTTGGTGGTATCGGGCATAATGACCACAAACTCTTCCCCTCCGATACGCCCTATTGTATCTGTCGTACGAATCGTCCCTTTGCACACACCGCTAAAATATTTCAGTACGTTATCGCCCACACCGTGTCCGTGGGTATCATTAATTTTTTTGAAGTAGTCGATATCGATCATTAAAATACACAGAGAACTATCTGATCTCTGAAATCGTTTCAACTCATTTTTTCCGAATTCGAGGAGCTGACGTCTCGTGTAGACCCCCGTTAGAGAATCGATCATAGCGATCGCACGCAATTCGTCTTCGAGAAGTTTTTTTTCTTTGATCTCTTCTTGCAGTGCACGGTTAAGCCCTTCGAGCTTTTGTGCCTGATCTTCCAGCTTTTCATTCGCATTCTGCAATTCCACCGTCATGTGTCGCAACTGCTCTTGCTGTCGGTCACTGAGGCGAATGAGTCGCTGTTGCTCTCTATAACTTCGGCGGTATCCTGAAGCAAGACTCTTCATATTTTCATGGACAAGCTTTGCATGCGCATCGAAGTTGTTTGCTAAATCTTCGGCCTGCTTTATTACCTTCTCTTCATTATCGAAAATAGTAAAATCGCTGTTTTGTCTCTCTTTTTGCATGACTTAGTTTACTACGCATAGATTGAATGTTGCATGTTCCATATCGGAGGCAAAATCTTCGCCGAACTCCTGCATCGTATCGTCGTCTTCGTTGTAATGCCAGTTAATAACGGTTGTTTTGCTTTTATTTTCTGCGGCATCTTCCAACAATTGAAAAAGGTTCATCAAAACTTTTGCGCTTGAGCTGTTAAAATATTCAAATTCGACATCAAATACGATTGTTTTCTCAAACGGCCCGTCCAAAAATGCATCCATGGCTTTATGCAAAGGGCCGAAAAATGCCGATGCATCCTCGGGATAGGACTCACCTTTAAAACTAAATATTCCGTTTTCAAAGTCGAAAATAACGGACGGAGTTCTCTCTGTCGCTTCTCGAATAATTTTTTCCATTCGTACTCCTCTCTTAAATATAGGCTTTTAGACAAAAAAACGAACGCTCTTCGTCTATCTTTTCGAAATCAAACTCGATCGGTTCGCTCGATCTTCGAGCGATTTCAATGAGTCCTATTGTCGCCCCTTTGCTCTGTGCCTCAGGCTCTTCGCGGAGTTTCTCTTTGTAATACGCTTTTAACCCCTCTTTATCCATTGTCTTCAAAATTTCCAACCGCTCTTTCAGCAGAGGAACATCGGCAGTACTGACCGTATTCGAACAGACGATAAAAAATTTCTCCAAGTCGTGACCGACGGTAATCGTTCCGCTTCCCAATGCTACCTTTTTCCCAAAATCTCCCTCTATTCTATCGGAGGAATAGCGGATAACATTTTGAACCTGTTCGACAAAAACGGAAAATACTTTTTTCGCCGTATTCGTATCGGTTTCGTCGAGAGTCATTTTTTGTTTTAATGCTTCGCCGAGCGAAAACAAAATCCCCTCTGACACAAAACCGCTGAAAGAGACGATGATCCCTTTCGCATCCAAAGATTGTTTAAATCCATAATATTCTCTTGCCAGCATAGATAAACCTTTATATAACGACTTTTCCAGATTATTTTGCACCTAAAATCAACACGGGATAGGGGCAAAAACACGACTATATCTTTTCAAAATTATTAATACGTAGCATATACTCTCAAAGTCTCATACGTATCGCATTAAAAATAATATTTTGCGATATGTTTACGACACAAATAGAAAGAGGGGATTGAAAAAATATAACTGAAATAGTAACCAATTATCCGTCACGTTTCGGTCACGTTGTAATAAAGAGTGAAAGGGTTAAAGGGGATTTTTTCGCCGTAACGCTATAATAGACTTAAATTGTGCGATGGGATGGTGATATGGACCCGTTATTTATTCAAAACAGCGTCCTCTCTTTGATTTTAGGTTTTTTGATCGGTTTACAGAGGGAGATGCACACGATATATTCGCATAAGGTTCAAGATTTCGGAGGGGCTAGAACCTTTTCGATGATTGCCCTCTTTGGATACCTGTCTGCTTGGAGCACTACCTTTTTCCCCTATTTTTTCCTTATTGCATCGGTCATGATGGGATTGCTGCTCATCGCCGCGTATGTTGTTAACAGTGTCTCTATCGCTGAAAAAGGGGCAACAACCGAATTCGCCGCACTTGTTACTTTTGTTATCGGAGGGATGCTCAGCTTTTCTCTCCCCATCTTTGCCGTATTTATCACGATCATTGTTTTGTTTGTCCTCAACATCAAAGATACGGTAAAAGAGTACGAGCAGACCATTACCAAAAAAGACCTCAGTGCCGCGATCTTGTTTTTGATTATGACCTTCGTCATCCTCCCCATTCTCCCGGATAGGGCGATCGACCCGATGGGGCTTGTCAATCTGTACCGTATCTGGATTATGGTTGTTTTGGTCGCGGGGATCTCTTATTTCGGTTACATCGCGATCCGTATTTTAGGCTCTACTCACGGTATCGGGGCGGCGGGGCTTTTCGGCGGTTTGGTATCTTCAACGGCAGTGGCAATGAGTATGGCTCGACGTGTTCATGAAAACGGTTTGTTAGCAAAAAATCTCGCACTCGGGATTGCGTTGGCCTCTTCTATGATGCTTATCCGTGCCGGAATCGAGATGTGGGTGATCAACCCTTCCATAACACGTGCTTTCCTGATCCCGATTGCGGTGGGAACCGTTGCGGGATATGGCTATATCGCCATGCTCTATTTCACCTCAAAAAAAGAAGATATCCCCCAAGATATCGAATTCAAAAATCCGTTTGATCTTAAAGAAGCGTTGATTATGGGGTTGGTATTCGGCACGACACTCGCCCTCATAAGCTTATCCAACCGCTATATCGGCGATACGGGGGTTTATGCGGTCGCATTGCTCTCAGGGGTAGCCGATGTGGATGCGATCATATTGTCACTCTCCTCGTTGGCCAAAAACGGCCTTAACCCTATCACGGCGCATTACGCTATTTTGATTGCGATCATCAGTAATACCGTTGCAAAAGCGGCATTGGTTCTCTTTTTTGGAAATATTAGCCTTTTCAGATTTGTCGTGAGCTATTATCTGATTTCGGTCGGGGCATTTACGGCAACGGCGCTAATGCTGGTATAACGAGTGTAACGATTAATTTTTTTCAGATACGATGTCATACCAAATCAACAAGGAACAGCAATGTTTGTAGACTATTTTTTCTCTTTCGGCCTCTATTTCGTAACGGCAATGGCGGTTTTCGGAATCTTCCTTTTTCTCTACGCGAAAGTCACCCCTTATGATGACTATAAAATGATTTTTGAAGAGAACAACACCGCCTCGGCACTCGGTCTCGGCGGAGCGCTTTTAGGGTTGTCTATCCCTCTCTACAGTGCGCTGGTTCACTCGGTTTCGTATGATGATTTTGCGATGTGGGCAGTGGTTGCTATGGCTATCCAGCTTATTTTCGCGTTCATCCTTACCCGTTTAGGCGGCAAGTTTTCGGTTAAAAACCATATCAATGCCGGCGATGTTTCGGTAGGTGTTTTAATGGCGTTTCTCTCTATCTCCATCGGATTGATCAATGCAGGATCGATGAGCTATTGAAAATGTCCAAAAGTGTTAAAGCGGCATTAATCGCAAACGGGATTATCGCGAGCGCTAAAGGGGTTGCGGCATTTTTTACGGGGTCGGCTTCTATGATGGCGGAAGCGATTCACAGTACCGCCGATTGCGGAAATCAGGCACTCGTCCTAGTAGGACAGCGACAAGCGGCGCGAGGGAGATCGGAAGCGCACTCTTTCGGTCAAGGGAAAGCCAACTTTTTTTGGTCATTTGTCGTTGCCGTCGTATTGTTTTTATTGGGCGGATTGTTTTCGGTATACGAGGGGATTCATAAAATCATGCACCCTGAACCGATCGAAAATCCATGGCTTATTGTAGGGATTATTATACTCGCGGTCACCTTAGAGGGTGGAGCGCTAAAAGTGGCACTCAAAGAGAGCGGCACCAAGCTCAAAGATATATTTAAAACCATTAAAAAAAGCTCTTCATCCCATATCCTTGTCGTTCTTATCGAAGATTCAGGGGCATTATTAGGACTTTTTATCCTCTCTATCGGTCTTCTCCTCTCTTTGTACGTCGATCCTATTTTTGACGGTATTGCCGCTTTGATGATCGGTATTTTACTCCTCTCCCTCTCGACCGTTTTATTTATCGAGCTGAAAAAACTGATTATCGGCGAGAGTTTAGATCGGGAGACGATCCGAGAGATCAAAAACCTTGTCAAAGAAGAATCCAATGTACTGGTTCATATTAATTCCGTGCGCAGTATGTTTATCGGTTCCGAAGAGGTGTTGCTCGTTATCTCGATGAATGTTAAAGATGACAAACTAGGGTATGAGATTGAGCAGGATATAAAAGAATTAAAATATAAAATACAAAAGCGATTCAAAGAGCATAAGCTTCATATCTATGTGGATGTATTTGAGTTTTAGATTTTTTAGCCTTATCCCTAATCGAGAAAAAATGATTCAATACTCTGTACTTTGATCGTTTTGTTCTCTACGATAATTGTCTCATTGGTGTCATAGGTAACTAAAACGCTTTCGTTCACCGCAAACTCTTTCATATAGTATTCTAGTGCGTCAATTTCACGTTTACGTGTTTTTTCATCTTGAATCGTATACGACACTTGATAAAGTTGATCCCTGACATAAAAATCACACTCTTTATTTTCTAGCAAATAGGTCACATCCTCTGAACTCCAATGATTGCATACGGCATTTTCCAGTGTTGATCCCATATTGCGCTCAGAACTCATCCCAAGATTTAAAAAACCATTATCCGACATATACACTTTTTTAGCGGAATTGATTTGAGCCGTTAACTTCGTGTGATATTTAGGGATTCGACGGATTAAAAAATTATCCTCAAAATAATCCACATACTCCTTGACCGTTTTAGGGTCCATAGAGAGTTTTTTAGCCAAAGAAGCATAGTTGAGAGTCGTCGCGGCATTTGAAGCAATATAGTAGAATAGATCACGAATAGCGGCACTGTTTTTAACACTGAAGCGAGGAACGATGTCTTTGAGGATGATATCTTCAGCGATATTTTTAAGTAGCTCTTTTTTTAATATCTCATCATCATTGGAAAATACAGAGTAATATCCGCCCCAGCGAAGGTACTCATCTACGGCGCGCTTAATTGTGATCTTATTCCTCGTGATAGCTAGACGATTGGAAACATCGATCTCTTTATAGGCTAAAAATTCACGAAAATTAAAAGAAGTTAGTGACAGTTTAAGAACCCTACCCGTTAATACCGTCGCATAAGTAGAGGTAAGAAGCGATGAGTTTGAACCCGTTACGATAAATTTGATAGTACTGTTTTCATAGCGGGATTTTACAAACACTTCCCAGTTAGTAAATATCTGCACTTCATCGAGAAAAACATAAATCTTTTCCTCCATATTCGGTTGTGCCAATTTGAGATACGCTTCATAAATCGTTTCGAGATACGAAGGGTCATTTTTATAGGGGATAAAGGCAGGTTTTTCCAGATTGATAAAAAAGATGTTTTTAGGCGATACCCTTGTTAGCAGTTCTTTTATCATTAGCCGTGCCAATGAACTTTTTCCTACCCTACGTGCTCCTACGATAGCCACAACCTCTTTAGCGCTCAGGTAACGCAATGCGCTCTCAAGTTGTTCACGGGAGGTATATCCATCATACGACGTAGGATTAACCCAATGAGGATTGTCTTCTAAAAGAATTGATTCCATTTATAATCCACCTTTTATGGAATGTATTCCATTACTATAGCATATTTATTTCATAGTTCCTATAAGTATATTGATAAAATTTGTTATACAGTGAGATTAAAAAGGGTAGAATTTATGTAAATATCGTAAATAAGTGGTTTGAGAATGAGTGTGTATATATGGCGGACAGCTAGAGATTCGAACTCTAGGTAGGTTGCCCTACACACGCGTTCCAGGCGTGCGCCATCGACCACTCGGCCAGCTGTCCATTTTTGAGAGATTGAAATTGTACCAAAGATAGCTTAAGGGTTACCCTCTTAAAAGCCGTAACGATCCCTCGGCGGTTTTTTCCGTGCTTGTTCACTATTCCATCGGGTGTTGATATGCTTGAGCCATGCTAAGAAAATACCGGTAATCGCCAGTACCGCGCACACTTCATACCCGATAGCCCAAATAATGAAAAAAGAGGCGAGATTAAACTCTAAAAAGTATTCATAATTTGCTTTGGCAACGAATAAAAATAAAAATGTTAATCCTGCTAAATAAGGCAGAATGAGGATATAAAGACTTAGAACAATACCCTCATACCCCTCAGGAGAAAAGACGAAATCGCGATAATCAAGCGATTGGTTAAAAAAATCGTCTTCTTGCTGGCGGCGTGTTTTAATATTCTCTTTTTGATAAACTTTTGCACTGTCGCGTGCGGTATCGCTGATCAGTGAAGCGTTCATCCGTTTTTCAATATTTTTATCCATTGTAAAATACCTTAGGTGTGATCGTAAATTATAGCTGTTTTTTCTGGATAGATTGTTAGATTATTAGAAATAGTGAGATAATCAAAAATAATAGGTAACCAAAACACGAAGGAGGAGTGTTTCGGTCAAACTATCGAAGGAGAATCGAAACACCATTGTAGAAAAGAAGTGTTAATTTTGTGTAAAGAGTCACGATATAATGACACAACATTATTCTAAAAGGGTTATCGTGCTCCCAAATCAACGTTTTTATTCTATCAGTGATGATTTCCGCTCCCCTTATGCCCGCGATCGGGATCGTATTATCCATTCGGGAAGTTTTCGCCGTCTTGAGTATAAAACGCAGGTGTTTTTGAATTCTCAGGGGGATTTTTTTCGTACCCGCCTCACCCACAGCATCGAAGTGAGCCAAATCGCCCGCTCTATTGCCTCTCATTTGGGACTTGAAGAATCACTAGCCGAGAGCATCGCCCTCTCTCATGATTTGGGTCATACCCCTTTTGGCCATATCGGAGGGGATACCTTAGATGAATGCCTAAAAGATAGGGGGTTTGAGAGCGGATTTGAGCACAACTTCCAAAGCTTTCGAGTCGTCACCAAGCTCGAACAGCGTTACAAAGCATTTTTGGGTCTGAATCTCACCTATGCGACGTTGGAGGGGATACTAAAACACTCGTATCCCTATAACAAACCGTTTTTACCCGAAGAGATACGAGACGCGTTTGCCCTCGATACCCATCCCAGCATCGAAGCGATGATTGTCGATCGTGCCGATGAGATCGCCTATATCAGCCACGATATTGATGACGGAGTCGCTTCGGGATTGATTAGCTTTGAAACTCTCCAATCCTCCGAACTGATTCAGACGATTTTGAAAAAAGTGTACGAGGAGGGGATTCATGAGGATGAAGATGAGATGTTTCGTTACCGCTTCAGCTCCCACCTTATTAACCATCTTGTCTACTCGCTTTTGGAACACTCTCGTGATAAAATCGATAACAGCCGTGTGTTAGCATCGGTTATACCTGCCTCCGAGCCGATAGTGATCGGGTTTGAACCGGAGTTGGAGACGCAGATCAAAAAACTCAAAAAGCTTCTTTACCAAGAGCTCTATCAACACAAACACATAATGCGTAAAATGTTTGCGGGAAAACAGGCGATTATCGGGCTGTTTAATGCGTTGATGGAAGAGCCGAAGATGTTGCCCCGTTATTATTTGGAGCAGTGTGAACGACGCAATACCCACCGTGTTATCAGTGATTATATCGCGAGTATGTCGGATCGCTACGCGATGAAACTTTATAATGAATTGTATGGGAGAGAGGGGTGAAAATTTGCGGTCGAAAATTGCGACCGCAAATCGGAATAAATTTTTAAACGAGCACTGCTTCGCGTTTACCCGCTTCGAGATGACCGATAACGTATCCGTCTGTTGCGGCGAGGACATCGGCAACGTCCGCTTCTTTCACGACGAGGATCATTCCGACCCCCATGTTAAATGCACGGAACATCTCGGCACGCTCAACGTGCTGACCGATGAGTTCGAAGATGGGGAGAACACGGATAGAGGATTCCGTGATAACGGCACGTAACCCCTCAGGGAGGACGCGAGGGAAGTTTTCGACGATTCCGCCACCCGTGATGTGGGCGAGGGCTTGGATTTTATCTTTGAGCGCTTTGAATGTTTTGACGTAGATGCGTGTCGGCGTCAAAAGAGTTTCGATCAAAGGTTTTCCGTCGAATTGATCTTCAAACTTCATCCCCATTTTTTCAAACAACACTTTACGTGCCAATGAGAATCCGTTCGAGTGGAGTCCTGAACTCGGCAATGCGATAAGAATATCTCCTGCTTCTACTTTATCAGAGCGGTCGAGTTCGCTTTTTTCGCCGATACCGACGGCAAATCCTGCCAAATCGTAATCATCGCTATGGTACATCCCCGGCATCTCCGCCGTTTCACCGCCGATGAGGGCGCATTCCGCTTGACGGCACCCCTCCGCGATTCCGCTGACAACGGCTGTTGCGGCAGTGACATCGAGTTTTCCGGTTGCGTAATAATCGAGGAAAAATGAGGGGGTTCCGAAGTTACAGATCAAATCATTGACACACATCGCGACCAAATCGATTCCGACCGTGTTGTGAATACCCGAATCGATAGCGAGTTTGAGTTTTGTACCGACCCCGTCCGTTGCCGCGAGCATGACCGGCTCACGGTACCCTTTTGGAAGCTCAAATGCCCCTGCGAATGAACCGATTCCGCCGAGAACACCGGGAATAGCTGTTGATTTAACAAGTGGTTTGATGTTTTCGACAAAACTGTTACCCGCGTCGATATCGACACCGGCATCTTTGTAGCTGATTTGGCTCATGGGATTCCTCACCTTAAATAGTGAGGAAATTATAACGCAAGAGTGGTTAGGAAAAATTTAGGGGATTAATCTTTTTGAGGACATTTGCCGAAAACTTTTTTGAAAACCCATAACGAAGGGCAGAAATCAAACAAAGCCCATACGATAACCATCACGATAACGAGAGTTTGAAGAAGCATAGCATAGAGCATTTGACCATCGGCAAATAAGAACATAGCGACCGTTAAGACGATTGCCATCAAAAAACGTTGAATTTTTTCAGCACACATCAGTACTCCTTGGTTTTAATAGAAATAATTGGATAAAATTATAGCTAAAGAGGGCGGGTTAACCTTTAACCTCCGAGTATAAATGGAATATTCAAACCGTTTTAATCTCCGCGTGTTACAATCGCTGAAAAATTCCCCATATAAATGAGAAGAGAAGCACTTAATGAAAACATTTATTACCCCTGAAATGACGGTACACGTTGCGATGTGTACCCATAAAAATCCCCGTTCCGTTATGGTTCTCACTCCTCAGAGCGATCTCCTTAAAACGGAGATGGGACGTTACCGTGAAGCAGATGCAGCGTATGCAGGTACGGACGATCTTCTAGGAGCCTTGCGCGGCGGCAGTGACAAGAGTGTGGACGTGTTACTTTTGGATACGTTAAGTGATGATAGTGCGGTATTCGCGCATGTCAATCGAGTGTTAAAAGAGGATGCGCTGATGGTTTGCAGACATCCTGATTTGGATGATGTGGCAGGCAATACGAAACTCATGCAGATTTTAGGGAACTATTTTAAAATCATTATGCCCTATCACCTCGAAGACGGATCGACATTACTTCTATGTTCCAAAGAGTACCATCCGACGGCGGATTTGATTTTACAGCGTAGCGATCTTCTCGAAGGGCACCACTATTACAACTGCGATATTCACATTGCCGCATTCGCGATGCCGCAGTATATCCGCAAAAATTATTTGGGCATTATCCGCAACTAATGGCGTTTGAGTATGCCATTGCACTCACAGGAGGAATAGCGACAGGGAAAAGTACTGTTGCCTCTTTATTGGGATTAAACGGTCTTCGTATCATCGACGCCGATACGATAGCCCACCGTATTTTGGACGAAAACGGTGCTTGGGTAGTTGAACGATTCGGGGATGAGTTTGTCAAAAATGGAAAAGTCGATCGGAGCGCATTGGGGAAAATAATTTTTGCCGATCCGGAAGCAAAAAAAGAGTTGGAAACTTTTCTCCATCCGAAAATCCGTACCGCTATCGAAGAGCAAAGCGAAAAACAAGATAAGCTCAAATATCCCTATCTGATTGATATTCCCCTGTTTTTCGAGACGTCGTCGTACCCGATCAAAAATTCCGTCGTCGTCTATACCCCCAAAGCATTGCAGTTGGAGCGGTTTATGAAACGTAACGGG
Source organism: Sulfuricurvum sp. RIFOXYD12_FULL_44_77 (assembly GCF_001830725.1). Taxonomy (NCBI): domain Bacteria; kingdom Pseudomonadati; phylum Campylobacterota; class Epsilonproteobacteria; order Campylobacterales; family Sulfurimonadaceae; genus Sulfuricurvum; species Sulfuricurvum sp. RIFOXYD12_FULL_44_77. The sequence continues at coordinate 2,394 of NZ_MIBU01000135.1, read as the reverse complement.
TTTTCCCAAGAGGAGTCGTTACGCCGTATCGAGAGTCAGATGGACATCGATGAGAAAAAAGCACGCGCCACGTGGGTGATCGATAACTCCTCCAATCTCAAACACCTGCAGCGTGAGTGTGAGCAGTTTGTCGATACTATTAAATTACTCTATCCCGCTCCTAAGGTATAATTACCGTTATTATTAATCCAAAGGATTACCCCATGCTTCAAATCGCCAAGTACTGTGCCAGCGGTAACGATTTTGTTATTTTTCATGCCTTCCATGGAGCGGATCGTTCAGGCCTTGCCCGAACGCTTTGCGATCGTCAAAACGGTATCGGAGCCGATGGTCTGATTGTTCTGATCCCCCATGAGAGCCATGATTTTGAATGGGAATTTTACAATGCCGACGGTTCCACCGCGTCGATGTGCGGAAACGGAAGCCGCGCATGCGCCCATTATGCGAATCGTTTTGGATTAGCAGGTGAGAGTATGGAGTTCTTAACGGGTGCGGGACTGATCAAAGCTTCCATCGAGGGAGATATGGTTCAAAGTGACTTGACCCCTCCGCTTGTAATTAACGATGCCATTTTAGAGCATGAGATGCGATGGTGGCTGATCGATACGGGGGTTCCTCATCTGGTCACTTTTGATGCCGGTATGGAACATTTTGATATTGCAATGGCACGGGAGCTTCGTCACAAATACAATGCCAATGTGAACATCGCAACGGTGAATGCGGATGGAAGTATGCGGGTACGAACCTATGAACGGGGTGTTGAAGATGAGACGTTAGCATGCGGAACTGGGATGGCCGCGTGTTTTTATCGTGCATCGATTGAAGGATTGGTCGCGGATAATGCTCGCGTCTATCCGAAAAGCGGAGAGACGTTATATCTTGGACTCGAAGAGGGGACGATTACGTTCAAAGGGGAAGTCAAAGGGGTCTTCGAGACTTACTGGAGATTTTAAACGCCATCGGAACGCGTCCCGATTGGCTACGTTAACACTGGGTTTCACCCAAAGGGCACTTCGCCTTCGGCAGGAAGCCCAAAATCGCTTGCGATTTTTTTATAGTCCCGCTCTCTCCATAATCTGTGCCTGAGCATCTGCGATAAGAGGATCGATAATATCATCCATCAATCCCCCCTGCATAATCTCTTCAAGACGATAGAGGGTGAGGGTGATGCGGTGATCGGAGATACGGTTTTGAGGGTAGTTGTAGGTTCGGATACGCCCTGAACGATCTCCCGTTCCCACTTGCTCTTTACGCTCATTCATCTCTTTCTCTTTGGCCTCTTGCATCTGCATCTCATACAAACGGGCTTTGAGGATCTTCATCGCTTTATCTTTATTTTTATGTTGCGATTTTTCATCTTGGTTGTTGACGACGATACCGCTTGGGATATGGGTAATCCGTACGGCGGAGTCGGTCGTATTGACACTTTGTCCGCCGCATCCGCTTGAGCGCATTACGTCGATTTTCAGATCGCTTTCATTGATATTGATCTCGACATCATCCACTTCAGGCATCACGGCGACGGTAATGGCGGAGGTGTGAACCCGTCCTTGGGATTCCGTTGCAGGGACACGCTGAACACGGTGGGTTCCCGCTTCGTATTTAAGGCGTGAATAGACCTGCTCCCCTTTGATAAGGGCGATAATCTCTTTAAAGCCCCCTGCATCGGAGGGGCTGGTGCTCATGAGTTCGATTTTCCACCCCTTGACATCCGCATAACGGACATAGGCATTAAACAAATCGCCGACAAAAATCGCCGCTTCATCTCCCCCCGTACCGGCACGAAGTTCGATATAGATGTTCCGTTTATCATTAGGATCGGCAGGTATAAGTAGCTTTTTAATCTCATCTTCGAGAGGTGAAACCATCGGCTCCAACGTGCGTAACTCCTCTTTGGCAAGTTCTCCGAGTTCCGCATCAAACGCGAGCGATTTATTCTCTTCGATATCATCAAGAAGTTTTTTGTATTCGGTTGCTTTGGTGACAATCGCTTGGATTGCCGATTGTTCTTTCGAGAGATCGGTCATCCGTTTGATATCATTGCCGATATCTGGAGAACTGAGAAGTTCGGTCAATTCGTTGTAACGGTTGATAAAAGGGGTAAGTTTGTCGGATAACATGAGTGTGTCCTAAAAGAGGCGTTGTGAAAAATTAAAGAAGGTGAAGCTTGCCCTGAGGGCAAAACTTATGCTGCGATTTTGTTAACAGCGAGGTGAAGACGGCTAACTTTACGTGCAGCAGTCTCTTTTTTCAAGACACCTTTGCTGACATATTTATGAAGGTTAGCGTTAGCGATAACAAGAGCAGCTTTCGCTTCATCTTTGTTTCCGGCTTCAACGGCAGTGCGAACTGCTTTAACAATGTTTTTAATACGTGTACGATAGAATCGGTTAC
>NZ_MIBU01000134.1:0-1508 GCF_001830725.1 Sulfuricurvum sp. RIFOXYD12_FULL_44_77 | reverse complement strand
TTGATCGGCATATCGATATCCATAAAGACAATATCAAACGTCGTCTCTCGACATGTTTCAACCGCTTCATCTCCATTCGAAACGGCCACAACAGAGATTCCATACTCTTTTAGAAGCAATTTGATCAAACGCTGATTAATAAGATTATCTTCAACAACCAAAGCACTCACACCACGCTGAATTTGGGGAGCAGTTACCGGAGCAGGCTGCGGAATATTTAATACTTTTGAGAGATGTTCCAACAACGAAGTCGGCAACAAAGGCTTGGAGAGCGCTATATCAACGACATGAAGCATTTTAGCCTGTAGATGTTCATTCTGTTCAAGCAAGAGAACTGTTTTGCATGAGCGTTTGAGTGATGAAAGAGTTATGGCCCAATCACTTCTTTCTTGTGAAGCAATCAAATAGACCACTTCCGCATCATTAAAAATCGTATCCTCTATGATTTGAGTTTTTGTTACGCTAACTCCAAAACTTCGGAGATAGTTGGTTAAATGGTTGGCATCTTCAACCCTTTTTTCATCAATGAGGACTACTTTCACACTACGTCCGTTGATCATGGTCATAGCATGATCGGATGAACCCTCTAAGGTCAATGCAAAACTGAAAGAGGAACCTTTCCCCTCATCACTCGTAATTTTGAGTTCTCCTCCCATCAAAGAGATTAACCCATGCGAAAGGCTGAGCCCGACACCCAGACGGTTATCGGCATGATCACCCGATACAAAAGGGCGTGTGATGTTGCTGAGTTCCGATTTACTAATCCCTTTTCCGGTATCTTTAACCGTAAATCCTATATTGCACGTTCCCGACGTATTACGTTTAAGTAGTTTAATTTCAACGGTTATACGACCGCCGCTCTGGGTAAATTTGAGCGCATTGTTGTAGAGATTGTTTATCACTTGTTTGATTTTACGGACATCACCGGTGATATAAGTAGGAAGTTTCGGATCTATAAAAAATAAAACCCCGACCCCTTTATCCATCGCAATGGATATACTTCCTCGAGCCAACTCTTCCATTTCGGCGACAATATTAAATTCGCTTTTACTCACATTTAAACGACCGTTTTGCATCTGTGCCAAATCAAGAAGATTTTCAATATTTGACATCAAATTTCGTGCTGAACCTTGTACAGAGTGGATATATTCGAGCTGAGTCTCATTGGGTGAGGTTTTTGAGAGGAGCTCGACAAACCCTAAAATACCGTTCATCGGAGTACGAAACTCATGTCCGATATTCGCTAAAAACTTACTTTTCAGCTGTTCGACTTTCACCACTTCAGCTTGAAGATCGACCAGTTTGCTTTGGTCTTCAAGACGGAGTAAATAGAGATCCTCTCCCCCTTCTTGTATCAACGTAGAAGTTGCCAACATCGTATGCATTTTTCCGGAGGGATCGAGTATTCCCAAACCGTAACCGTTCGGGCAATGGGTTCGGATATAGTCCAACCAGCTTTTGTCATACTCGGTAAAGACCTCTTCGTCTTCATGATCAAAAAGTTCGCG
>NZ_MIBU01000133.1:0-6197 GCF_001830725.1 Sulfuricurvum sp. RIFOXYD12_FULL_44_77 | reverse complement strand
ATTGTAGGCACGAGCAAGTCGGGTGATGGAGTCGAGGAGGATCACGACGTCTTTGCCAAGCTCAACACGTCGTTTTGCCCGCTCGATCACCATTTCAGCCACTTTAACGTGGTTTTTTGCCGGTTCATCGAAGGTTGAGCTGTAGACTTCCCCTTTGACGGAGCGTTCCATATCGGTGACCTCTTCGGGACGTTCGTCGACGAGAAGAACCATCAGTTCGATTTCGGGATGGTTGCTGGTGATACCGTGGGCGATCTCTTTCATCAGTTCTGTTTTCCCGGAGCGTGGAGGTGCGACGATAAGACCGCGTTGCCCTTTACCGATAGGAGAGAACAAATCCATCATCCGTCCCGTTAGTTTAGTCGGCTGATATTCGAGTTTGATCTGCTCCAACGCATAAAGAGGGGTAAGGTTTTCGAATAACGGACGTTTTTTAGACTCTTCGGGAGGGAGGTAGTTGATCGCTTCGACTTTGAGAAGGGCGTAGTAGCGCTCTTGGTCTTTCGGCGCACGAACCTGTCCCGTAACGATATCTCCGTTACGCAGAGCAAAGCGGCGGATTTGGGTGCTCGATACATAGGCATCGTGCATCGAGTCGCTGAAGCTTTGGTCTACCGCACGCAAGAAGCCGTAGCCGTCTTGCATAATCTCCAAAATACCGGTAAAGAGGATGAATCCTCCCTGCTGTACCTGTGTTTTTAGAATTTCAAAAATGAGATCTTGACGTTTGAGTTCGTTAGGATCTTCAATATTTAACGAGGCGGCAATCTCTAGGAGATCTTCGAGCTTTTTAGTACGGAGGGCTTCAATCGTGAATCCATCAACAGGGATGTGGGTACGATTCTTAGAGTTGTTTCGAGGAGTTTTTGCGGTATCGCTCATGCGTGGAGTGCCTTAAAGTGTGTGGATTTAATCGGCGAGTTCTAGGTGAGATGTCATTGACAGGTCATTGTTTTGTTCCGACATTATAAACTATAGTGAAGCGGGTTGTCAAGAAAGGATAGTATTTAGTACGGATAGAGTTTAAGATTGAATTTGAGAGCAACCATACTCCCTTGCGTTATGAAGTCGACTATAAAATATTTGTGGCGGTAATAGAGCATCGGCATAAAGGCGATACCGGAGTTGTCTTTGCCCTCGGTGCATTCAACCGATTTCAAACCGTCAAAACAATATCCTCTTTGGTATCCGACTACGCCGTAAATTCCAAAAGAGTCAATAAAATCGTAGCGATATCCGAGGGCGATGATGTCGGTCGTTTTGTCACGAGAGTTGATAAAGTGGAGATAGGCGAGGGTGTAGCGCTGATCGAGCACCGCTTCGGCGCCGAAGGCTTTATGGTTTTCATTATAGTCATTTCCGCTCTCATTCGTGCCGAAATGGTGGGAGAGCATTCCCACCGTTGCATAGAGTTCAACCTCTTTTGCATTAATACACGATAGGAAGAGAATGAGAGTAAGAAAGAATTTCATACAAAATATTTTATCTGAAAATAGAGAAAGTAGAGAGGAGAGAGTTGAAGATGTGAACGGTTTTTGCTATGTCTGTTTTTAGAAAAGCAATAAAGATATTTTAAAAGGTTCATCTTGTTCGATTTTTTTACCAAGAAATCCGAAGAAACTACCGTTGTTGCAGCGGTAGAGACTCCCAGAAATTTTACGAATTCGATCGGTATGGAGTTTCTCTACATCGATGGCGGCGAATATACGATGGGGCGCAATCCGCAGTATAACGAAGGGGGAGAGGTGGAATCTCCCGCCCATTCTGTAAAACTGGGCGGATTTTGGATTGCGAAGTATCCGATAACCCAAGAACAGTATTTCAAACTGACCCGCGTTAACCCCTCTTTTTTCAAAAATGACAAAGTCGAAGAGGAGAGCTCCCGCCGTCATCCGGTGGAGCAGGTAAGCTGGTTCGACGCCAAAGCCTATGTGGAACTGCTTAACCGCTATGAAGGGAAAACCCGCTTTTACGCGTTACCGACCGAAGCACAGTGGGAATATGTCACCAAAGCGGGGGGGAATACCCGATTTTCATTCGGAGATTCGGAAGCATTGCTCGATGATTATGCGATTTATGAGTACAGTTCGAACGGAAGAACGGCGGTGGTCGACGGCAAAGCTCCAAATCGACTGGGAATTTACGGACTTTTGGGGAACGTATGGGAGTGGTGCGAAGATGATTTTTTCGCTAACTACAACGGCGCCCCAACCGACGGCAGCCCCCGTATCGGCGGAGCCGAGGGGGAATCGTTTAAAGTACGTCGCGGCGGAAGCTATAAAACAGGGTACTTATGTTTGCGCAGTGCGTTTCGGGGATATTCGCGCCCCGATCTCGTAGCCAATGATATCGGATTTCGATTGGTGATTAATGGAAATCCGTTTAAATAAACGTACCGCTCTCATAAAGCCATTTTCCCTCAACGTTTAAAAAACGGCTCTTTTCACACAAGGAGCCGCCATCCAAAATTGCTTCAAATCTCACAAACGCTTCCTCCTTGCCATCACTAAATTCACCTATTTTCAAACCTAAAAAGCGGGTAGTCTGCGAGAAATTCAAAATGCTTTTTCTCCACCTCTCTGTCTCTTCCGTGTAATCAGAGTTGTTCGGATGGGTAGTTGCCATAATGTACTCCGCTAAACCCAGAGCAAAGGCACTGTAGCGTGATCGCATTAGCTTTTCTGCAGTAGAGGGGAGAATACCTCTATGGTAGGGCTGACAACATTGCTTGTATTTTTTACCGCTGTGACAAGGACATAAGGCATTGGATGATATTTTCATTTAAGTTCGTTTTTTTTAGTTTATTATAGCGTAAGTATTGAAGTTGTATGCTATGTCGTAATTATTCAAAAAAGGACAGGTATGGAAGATATACATGCGCTTATTCGAGAAAAACTTCGATCATTTCGATTTATTCATTATGCCATGATCATGGGTAGCTTTACATACGGGGTTGTAATCGTGTTTATACATTTGTATGCACCAATTCCTCCTACTATTAACGATGTATCAACATTAACGAGCGTGACGTACGGAATCTTTGCGTATACTTTATTAGCTATCGGAATGATTCGCTACTTACGACCAAAGTTGTTATCATCAGATCAAATATTTAAAAAAAATGAAGTTGCTGAAAAATCAAATCAGCCCTCATTCTTTTCAAATTACATGTCTACATTATTTATTTTATGGAGTATATGTGAAGCTGTAACGATCGGAGGGATCATTTTGTATTTGATAGGGGGACAATTGGAAGTACCTTTGCTACTCATCGGTTTTGGGATCTTTTTAAAATTGGTGAATGGACCTAAATTTGAAGAATTAACGGCACTCGAAAAACGGTATGCCGCTATCGAAATGCAGGGGTAAAGGATGTCATATTATATTTGGCTTATTTTAGGGGTTATCGCATTTGTGGTTGAAATGATGATGCCCACTTTTTTCGCGTTGTTTGCGGGGGTGGGTTTTTTAGCGGCGGCGGCAGTATCGTTTTTCCTCCCTGAATCACTCTTTTGGCAGTTGATTATTGCTTCGGCATTTATGATGATCGGGGCAATAGTGTTCAAAAAGCGGGGTTTGGGAGATGAGCCTCAAGATGCGGTGGGGACCCATAATGAGTTTGTCGGGATAAAAGGGGTAGCATTAACCGAGATATCACCCCATCAAGAGGGGGAAGTTTCTTTATATGAGCCTGTGATCGGGGGGCGTCATTGGCCTGCGGTGAGTGCGGATGGGATCATCGAGGTTAACAGTGAGATACGGATTGTAAAAGTAAACGGCAATTCGCTTATCGTCGAAAAAATTTAAATCAAAGGGTATCGTCATGGATGTAAGTCTTCTTTTTCCGTTAGTATTAATGGTGGCGGTGGTGTATACGCTCTCGCAAATGGTACGTATCGTTCCTCAAGGGGAAGAGTGGGTTGTCGAGCGGTTGGGTAAATACCATACGACATTGTTACCGGGGTTGCACCTGTTGATTCCGATTGTGGATATTGTCGGGTATAAAATCGTCACCAAAGAGCTGATTCAGCAAACGCGTGAACAAGAGGTCATCACCAAAGATAATGCCGTTGTCATTATCAGTGCGGTGGTTTTTTACCGCGTTACCGATCCGGGAAAGGCATCGTATTCGATCAGTAATTTTGAGAGTGCGGTGGGAAATATGACCACGACGACCCTTCGTGCGGTAATCGGGGGGATGACGTTGAACGAGTCCCTTTCTCAGCGTGATCAAATTAAGGCACAAGTAGCCGAGAAAATCCGTGATTCACTCAGCGGATGGGGGCTCACTCTGGGTAATTTGGAAGTCCAAGATATCCGTCCGAGCCAAAATCTCCAAGAGGCAATGGAGCGGCAAGCGGCGGCAGATCGTGAACGGGAAGCGGCGATTTTAATCGCAGACGGAGAGAAAAAAGCAGCGATTGCCAAAGCTGAAGGGCTTAAAGAGTCGGTTATTTTGGAAGCACAAGGGCGGCTCGAAGCGGCAAAACTTGAAGCGCAGGCAAAAGTGGAACTCGCAGACGGAGACCGCAAAGCGATGATGATTGTTACTCAAGGGTTTACAGGCGGAGAAGCAGCACCCCATTATCTCCTCGCTCAACGCTACATCGACAGCGTGAAAAATCTGAGTGATTCAGATAACTCTAAAGTGGTCTTTATGCCTGCCGATTGGCAGCAAAGTCTCGCGGGTGCAGTAGGATCGTTGGGATATTTGGGAACGGCGCTAGGAGAGAAAAAATAGGGCAATTTGCCAACTTTTTTCCCTCTTAGGAGTGATGGGCTATAATCACCCTTATGATGTACGAAATAACAACCCTTATAGCCTTTATAGTCGCCGGAACACTCGGATGGATGTGGAACCAATCCCGCCAACACTACGCGCTCCTTGAAGCGCGTGCAGTACAACTCCAAGAACTTTATCTTCAGGAACAAACTCTCAAATCAAAAATCCAAATGGATCTTGATAATTCCCAAAAAGAGTATCACTCATTAGAACGCGATTACGCGGTGCTCCATACCCGTCATGAAGAGTCTTCTCGCTCCTTTGAAGAGAAAATACGCCTCCTTGATGAAGCAAAAGTGCAGATGAAAGTACAGTTTGAGCAGCTAGCGGCACAGATTTTCGAACAAAAAGCGAAAACGTTTGATGAAGCCCATACGAAAGGGCTTGATTTGCTCCTCAAACCGTTTCGTGAGCAGATCGCCCAGTTTGCAACCCAGAGCAAAGAGCAATTTATCCACGATGCGAAAGAGCGCCAAAGTATCAAAGACGAAATCCTCCGCCTCAAAACTCTCAATGAACGGCTCAGCCAAGATGCTATCAACCTCACTCAAGCCCTCAAGGGAGAGAACAAAACCCAAGGAAACTGGGGAGAGATTGTGTTGGAGCGGATACTCGAAGAATCGGGGCTTCGTGAGGGGCACGAGTATGAAACACAAAATACCTACAGCGATGAAGAGGGGAAAAAGTTCCGTCCCGACGTTATCGTCCATCTCCCTCAAAACAAAGATATCATTATCGACTCCAAAGTCTCACTCGTTGCCTATGATGCCTTTATCCGTGCCGAAAGCGATGAAGAGCGTGCTCATGCACTCAAACAGCATCTCCTCTCCATTCACGCCCATATCAAAGGACTCAGCGGTAAACGGTACGAACAGCTCAGCGGGGTTCGGACTCTCGATTTTGTCCTCCTTTTTATGCCGATTGAGGGGGCATTTTTGCTCGCACTGGAGCAGGATAACACCTTTTTCAAAACAGCATACGAACAAAATATCGTCGTTGTTTCCCCTTCGACGTTGCTTGTAACTCTTCGTACCATCGAGCATATTTGGAGAAGCGAGTATCAAGAACGCAATGCCAAAGCGATTGCCGAATCTGCCGAAGCGTTGTATGAGAAACTGGTGGCGTTTGTGGAGGATATGGAGAAAATCGGTGAGCAGATCGGACGTACCCAGAAAAGCTACGAGGGGGCGATGAACAAACTCTCTACCGGAAAAGGGAATTTGATCCGCCGTGTCGAGTCGATGCGAAAACTGGGATTGAAGCCGAAGAAGTTGCTTCCCTCTTCGGTAACCAATACCGAAGATGAAGAAGAGATTCTTTTATAGGTGCGGAATCTTCACTTTAGAGTTTAACAATGCTCCGATAAGTATCATCAGGGCGAGTACCCCCATCCATCCGATAAATCCCGATCCCA
>NZ_MIBU01000132.1:0-9353 GCF_001830725.1 Sulfuricurvum sp. RIFOXYD12_FULL_44_77 | reverse complement strand
AATAAGCTATATTTAAGTATAATTCGCCTCATTTTATTTTAAGGACATGATTATGTTAGAAGGCATTGTAAGAGAGAGTATTGGCAAAGCTGCTACAAAAGCGTATCGCCGTGATGGTTATCTTATTGCTAACATCTACGGAAAAGGGCTTGAAAACGTTCATGCCGCGTTCAAAATGAACGATTTTATCCGTACAGTGCGCAACAAAGAGACCGTAGCATTCGCTGTAAGCGTAGCGGGTAAAGAGATGAACCTTGTTGTTCAAGGGTATGAGTCTCATCCGGTTTCAGGCAACTTGTTGCACGTTGATTTGATGGTTGCACAACCTGGTGTTGTAACTCACTATCATGTTCCGGTTGTTACTGTTGGAACACCGATCGGTTTGAAAAACAAAGGGATGTTATTCGTTGCTAAAAAACGTCTTCGCGTTAAAGCGGCAATCGAAAACTTGCCAAACAACGTCACTGTTGATGTTGCTCCTTTGGATTTAGGTGATTCCGTATTGGTTCGTGATCTTCCACGTGTTGAAAACGTAACGTTTACCGATTCAGACCGCGTATCGGTTCTTAGTATCATCAAAGCGAAATAAGGATGCTGATCGTCGGACTGGGAAACCCCGGCTCGGCGTATGCATCAACCCGTCATAACATCGGGTTCATGGTGATTGACGAGCTTTGTCGTCGCCACAGTGTCGTGAACGTTTCAAAGAGCTCCTTCGAAGGGGAGTTGTTTAAAATGGGTCAACACTTTCTCCTCAAACCGCTCACATTTATGAACCTCTCCGGTCGCTCTATTCTTGCCGTTAAAAATTTTTACAAAATTGATGAGGTCATTGTCATCCATGATGATTTGGATTTACCGTTTGGGGCATTGCGCTTTAAAAGCGGCGGCGGACACGGAGGACATAACGGACTAAAATCGACAGATGCCGCAATCGGAGCCGAGTATATCCGCGTACGTATGGGAATCGGAAAGCCTGAACACAAATCGCAAGTAGCCGATTATGTACTGCACCCCTTTAGCGCAGAAGAACAATCCAAACTTAGAGAGTGGATCGGTGTAACTGCTGATGCCGTTGAAATGCTTCTTGAAAAGAGCTGCACGGATGTAGCTTCAAAATGCTCCTTGAAGGGGCTTTGAAAATTTTGCAGGTTTTATTGGATACAATAAACTTCAATTTTTATATTTAGGCTCCTATGCTCGCATTTACAACTTTATCGTTACTTTATCTACGTTATTTTTCGATTGTTCTGATCGCATTGAGCAGTTTTATGGTCGGATTCGATTTGATGGATAATGCCTCAGAACTCCCGAACTCAGCCAATCTAGTCTTAATTTACATCATGTACAAATATTTTTATGCGATCGATATGATGCTTCCTATTTCGCTTATTTTTGCGATTATTGCCTCATTGGTTGAATTGGTACGCTCCAATGCCTTGGCGGCATATTACGCATTGGGATATTCTAAAACCCGTATAATGGCCCCTTTTTTAGGCGTTGCGAGTCTTTTGATTGTCATCTACATTGCACTTCATGCGACTAATTTTGCCCGCTCAAATGAGTTTGCCAATAATCTGCGGGAAACCTCTCAATTTATCCGCCCTACCAGTAATCTTTTTTTCACCCATGAGGGGAGTTATATCTATTTCGGCAATCTCTACCCTCTAAGTAAAAAAGCGGAGGATATTCGTGTTTTTAGATTCGAAGAAGGGACATTAAAAGAGGCATTGAGTGCTAATGAAGCAGTTTATGATGATGATAACAGATACTGGAATATTAAAAAAGCCCACTTAATACGTCCTCCCGAGGGGTTTGATCTGAAGGCTTTAGGGATTACAACGGAAGATAAGGAAAATCTCAAAGTACTTCGTGATTTTAAACCCAAAATTTTGGATCAGGTGTATGAGGGAAAAGCCAACTTTACCATCGGTGATGGATTAGATGCCCTTGAACTCTTGGAAAATCAAAACGTTGATGTCGCTAAAATCAAAAGTGCGATGTATCGTATTTTTGTTACCCCTTGGTTTGCCCCTATTTTGATGGTCCTCTTTTTCACCTATGCACCGGTAAGTGCACGATTTTTAAATCTCTCCTTTTTTAGCTTCGGAGCTATTTTGGTAACCCTGATTGTCTGGGGAGTCCTTTTTATGCTGGGAGAACTCTCAAATAACAAAACGCTCACCCCTGAAATGGGGATTATCGCCCCAATTATTTTCTTGTGTTGTGTCATGCTCTGGCGGCTTGGAAATCCCCTAAGGAGAGTTAGGGTAAAATCGCGACAAAACTAATCAATGAGGATTTAGTGTGATCGATTTTAAAGCTCTGGCACAAACGTACGGAACACCATTGTACGTGTATGATTTTGATGCGATGCGTGCTCAATTTGAATCATTAAAAGAGGCTTTTCGCGGCCGTAAATCAATTTTAGCCTATGCGGTTAAAGCAAATTCAAATCTAAGTGTTGTCAAACATTTTGCACAGATGGGTTCGGGTGCCGATTGTGTCTCAATCGGGGAAGTACGCCGTGCGTTGATGGCGGGTGTTCCGAAATACCGTATCCTTTTCAGCGGTGTCGGTAAACGTGATGATGAGATTCGCGAAGCGATTGAGTCGGATATCCTCTACATCAACGTCGAGAGCGAAGCGGAACTCGGACGTGTCGAGATGATTGCACGTGAATTGAATGCCAAAGCCCGTATCAGTATCCGCGTCAATCCGAATATCGATCCGAAAACTCACCCGTACATTTCGACGGGACTTCATGACAACAAATTCGGCGTTGAGATCGTTGCGGCAAAACGGATGTATATCCAAGCAAAAAACTCTGATTATCTTGATCCTGTAGGGATCCATTTCCATATCGGAAGCCAGTTGACCGAGTTAGAGCCGATTTATGAAGCGGCGGTGATTGTAGCCGATTTGCTCCGCTCCCTTCAAGCGATCGATATTGAGTTGAAATTCTTTGATATCGGGGGTGGATTGGGTGTCCGTTACGATAATGAGACGACCATTGCACCGTATGATTATGCACAGGCGATCCTCTCCGCACTCAAAGGGATCGATGTGACGATCATTTGCGAACCGGGACGTTTTTTGACGGCCAATGCGGGATATTTTTTGACGAAAGTCTTGTACGAGAAAAACAACGGAGCAAAACGTTTCGTGATGGTGGACGGAGCGATGAACGATCTTATCCGACCGAGTTTGTACAAAGCGTATCACCGTATCGAGGCGTTGGATAAAACGGGTAATGAAAGCGTTGCGGATGTCGTTGGTCCTGTTTGTGAGAGCGGTGACTTTTTAGCCAAAAATTATTCTCTTCCTCCAATGGAACATAACGATCTCCTTGTTGTTCACAGCGCCGGAGCGTATGGTTTCGGAATGGGGAGTAACTACAATACACGCGGACGTTCTGCCGAGATTGCGGTAGAAGCGGGTGAAGAACGTCTTATTCGACGCCGTGAAACGTATGAAGATGTAATCGCCTTAGAGCGTGAGTACCTCTAGGACTCGTGATGTATTTCATTGATGTGCAGGGGACGTTGATCGAAGATAATACCAAACTCCCGACCCGTGGAGCGGTTGCTTTTATCGACTATCTTAATGACCGTCAAATCCCCTATATGGTCATTACTAACAGTACGAAAAATCCGAGTGATGAGTTTTTAGGGTATTTGAATTCGATCGGTTTGAATATTCCCCAAAGTCATTATCTTGATCCGCTGATGTTGTTGGAGCGCCATATTGATAAAACTAAAAAAGTTGCCGCATATGGATCGGAGCCCTTTTTAGAGGTTGTTCGGTCAATGGGGTACTCTCTTGAGTATACATCCCCCGATGTCGTTTTAGTCGCCATTAAAGAGAATTTTACCCCCGATGAATACGCTCAAATGATTGAGTTTCTCCTCGGCGGTTCACAGCTTATCGGTATGCATGAAACAACCCTTTACGTCAAAAATCATAAACGCTATCCCGGTGTCGGGGCAATTTTAAAAATGTTGGAATTTGCGACATCGACTCCCTATACGGTGGTCGGGAAACCAAGTATCCCATTTTTCGAAGAGGCATTGTCTCGCCTCGGTACGCAAAAAACGGGTGCAGCGTTTTGTGACGTCACTATCATTAGCGATGATGTAAAAGGGGATCTCATTGGAGCTCAGAAAATGGGGATGAAAGGGGTGTTTGTTCTCAGCGGAAAATATCGCAATGCCGATGAAATTATCCCCTCTTTGGAACCTCACGAGCGTCCGGCAGAAATTTATGCCGATATGCAAGCAATATTGGAGCATTTATGAATACTTTAGAAGAGTGCAGAGCACGAATTGATGAAATAGATAACGAAGTGGTCACCTTACTGAACCGTCGTATGGAGGTCGTTCGCCGTGTCGGTGAGATCAAGCATGAGAGTAACAGTGCCATCTACCGTCCGGAACGGGAAAAAGCGATTATTGACCGTTTGACCCGTATCAGTGAAGAGCAGGGGGGACTGCTCAATTCTCAAGCGATTGAAGCGGTATTTTTAGAGATTTTTGCCGTTGCCCGTAATCTGGAACTCCCTGAGCGAATTGCTTATCTGGGACCTGAGGGGAGTTTTACCCATCAGGCGGCAGAGTCACGTTTTGGTGCTATGAGCGATTATCTCTCCCTCGGTTCCATCGAAGCGGTATTTAAAACCCTCGAAGCAGGGCGTGCAAAATTCGGCGTCGTTCCGATTGAAAACTCACGCGATGGTGTCGTGGGCGAAACACTTGATCTGTTGGGTAAAAGCAGCGTTAAAATCGTCGCTGAACTTTATATGCCGATTCATATGGCGTTTGCCACCAAAGCGGAACAAATTCACCATATCAAGAGAATCTATTCCAAAGACAAAGGGTTCGGTCAGTGCAGAGAGTTCTTGGCCGAACACGGTTTGGACTCTATAGAGCATATTCCGGTCGAATCAACGGCAAAAGCGGCTATCTTAGCCAGTAAGGATCCTGAAGCTGCGGCGATATGTTCTCACATTGCGGCGAAACTCTACGGCGTTCCGACATTGTTTGAAAATATCGAGGATACCCAAAACAATGCTACTCGATTTTTTATTCTCAGTGATTTTAAAAACGGCATCAGCGGAGACGATAAAACATCTATTTTGGTTCGTCTAAAAGATGCTCAAAAATCAGGAGCATTGGTCCATTTTCTTGAAGATTTCAACAATGCCGATATAAATCTCAGTAAGATTGAAAGCCGTCCTTCGCGGGATAAAGACGGTTTCGGATATTGGTTTTTTATCGACTTCTTCGGCCATATCGATGAAGAGAGCGTTCAAATATTAATGCAAAAACACAATGAAGAAGTGACATGGCTGGGAAGCTATGTAAAGGGAGAGTTATGAAATTTAATGAAGCATTAGAGTCTATTAAAACCTATGAAGCGGGTAAGCCGATCGAATTGGTCGTGCGTGAATACGGAATCGATAAAGATTCGATTGTAAAACTTGCCAGTAACGAAAATCCGTTCGGATGTTCCCCTAAAGTCAAAGATGCGGTTCGCGCTATCATCGATAATATGGCTCTTTATCCTGATGATTCGATGGTGAAGCTAAAAACCGCTTTGTCAGGTAAATACGAGATAAAAGGGAATGAACTCATTATCGGTGCGGGGAGCGATCAGGTAATCGAATTCGCGATTCACGCCAAAGCTCATAGCGGTTCAAAGGTTCTTGTGAACAGTGTCACCTTTGCCATGTATGAGATTTATGCCAAACAAGTGGGGGCTGAGATTATACGCACGGCATCACGTGAACACAAGATGGATGAGTTTTACACCCTTTATTGTGAACATAAACCCTCTATCATTTTCCTCTGTACTCCTAATAATCCCACAGGGGATGGACTCCTCGCGCAGGAAATGGTTGATTTTATCGCTAAAGTGGACAGCGATACACTCGTCATTGTGGATGGTGCCTATATGGAATACGCCCGTTTTAAAAATCCCGACTATGCGGTGGAGCCGAAAGATTTGATTGCGAAGTTTGATAACGTTCTTTTTCTCGGGACATTTTCGAAAGCGTACGGATTAGGGGGGATGCGAGTGGGATACGGAATTGCACAAGCACCTATCATTGAAGCCCTTTATAAAGTTCGCCCGCCGTTTAATATTACGACACTCTCTCTTGAAGCGGCATCGGTTGCATTGGATGATGAGGCTTTCGTTCAAGAGTGTATTCGTGATAATTTTAACGAGATGGCTCGATATGAAGAATTTGCACGCTCTAAGGGGATCGATGTGATTGATAGTTATACCAATTTCGTCACATTATCGCTTCCTGAAGAAAAAAATTCATCAAAAATTGCGCAAGAACTCTTAAAAAAGGGTATGATTGTACGTGATTTAAGCAGTTACGGATTGAACGCTATTCGTGTTACAATCGGAACCCGAGTGCAAAACGATCGATTTTTTGAACTCACTGATTCTTTATTATAAAATAGGTAAAAATGGATTTTAAGACCCTTTTCGCGCAACTTGTTGTTTTTTTCGGAAAGCTGACCCAAGCACAGAGAGCCATTATTGGCGCAGCAGTTGCAGGGATAATAGCTTTTTTGATTTTTTTGGTTGTTTATTCTTCTGAAGGATCAAAAAACGATAACGGAGGGTATCAGGTTCTCTTCGATCAACTGAGCTCTGAAGATGCGGCAAAAGTGATAGAGCAGCTCGAAAAAGATCAAATTCCTTACCGAATTCCTCGTGAAAATGTGATTGAAGTCCCTAAAGAAGTAGTCTATAAAGAGCGTATTACTATAGCCTCTATGGGAATCCCTAAAGAGGGGCATGTCGGATTTGAACTTTTTGATAAACAAGAGTTCGGTGCTACGAATTTCGATCAAGAGGTAAAATTTCGACGAGCGTTAGAGGGGGAGTTGGCTCGCTCTATTGACTCTCTTTCTCCGGTTGAAAAATCGAATGTCTCTCTTGCCCTCCCTAAAGAGACACTGTTTGTCGCGGAAGAAGTTCCCCCTTCCGCATCGGTTATGGTGCAACTTTATCCCGATCGAAAATTGACCCCTAAACAGATTCGGGGGATTAAAAAACTTGTTGCCGCTGCCGTTCCGAAGTTGACTCCCGAGAATGTAGCATTGATCGATTCCGAGGGTGAAACACTCGGAGATAACGATGCCGCTAGCGCTATGGGTGAACTCTCCGCGATACAGCAAATGTATAAAACCAAAGAAGAGAAGAAACAAGAAGAGAAGATTATCAATGTTCTTGCTCCCTTTATCGGAGGGAAAGATCGCGTCGTTGCCAAAGTGACCATCGAGTATGATTTTTCAGAACAAAGTTCAACATCGGAAAAATACGATCCTGAAAATGTGGTGCGCAGTGAGCAGTCTTCCGAAGAAAAACGTGACGGAGCAACCCCTCCTCAAGTGGGCGGAGTTCCGGGTGCAGTCAGCAATATCGGTCCTGTAGAAGGGCTTGCGGGGAGCGGCGGTGAAAAATTTGAAAAAACGACCGGAACCACGAATTACGAAGTTTCGAAAACAGTTTCGACAACCAAAATGGAATTTGCCCGTATTAAGCGGATGACGGCCGCCGTTGTTGTGGACGGCAAGTACGAAGCAAAAAAAGATCCTGCCGGAGAGGCGACCGAAGAGATCGAGTATATTGCACTGGATGAGACACAAATTCAGGCAATCGATGCATTGGTCAAGCAATCCATCGGTGTGGATGAGCAGCGAGGAGATCAGGTAACGGTTCGTAATTTTGAATTTCAAGCCTCTAAAGACGGATTACAGCCTAAAGATGCCGCCTCTAAAACATCTGATTTCATCGCAACGTATATTACGCCGTTTGCCCCTATATTCAAGTATCTTTTGGTCGCACTTATTTTGTTTATTGCGTACAAAAAAATCATTATCCCGTTTGCGGAACGTATGCTTGAATTCAGTCGTGATGAAGAAGAATTTGAAAAACCGAATCTTGAAATTGCCGATGATGAAGATGAAGATTTAGCGGAAAAAGTACAACTCATGCGTAAAAAAGTGGAAAACCAACTGGGGCTTGGGGAGAATTTCAACGAGGATGAGCTTAAATACGATGTGTTATTGGAAAAAGTTCGTGAAATCGCGGAGGATCATCCGGAAGAGATAGCCTCGTTGATTCAGGCACTAATCGATGAAGAATCGATACCTGCAGACAGCCCACATAAGCGATAGGAGGGATACATGACGTTGACACAGTCTCAGCAAGCTAATTTTGATGAAATGAGTATGTCTCAAAAGATTGCTATTTTGTTGGTGCAGCTGGGTGAAGATGTCACCGCCACTATCTTTTCTCGGATGAATGTCGAGGCGATTACCGAAGTTTCAAAATACATTGCGAATAACCGCTCTATCGAAAAAAATATCGGTGCGGCTGTTTTAGAAGAGTTTTATGCCATTATCCAATCCAACCAATACCTCAATACCGGCGGTATGGATTATGCCCGTGAGATTCTCTACAAAGCGCTAGGACCGGAAGAAGCGAAAAAGGTATTGGAGCGTCTGAGCAAAACGATGCAGGGTGCCCAGAACTTTTCGTATTTGTCTAAAATCAAACCGCAGCAGCTTGCCGACTTTATTATGAATGAGCATCCTCAAACCGTTGCGTTGATTTTAGCGCATATGGACCCTTCCGCCGCTGCGGAGACCCTTTATATCTTCCCTGATGATCTGCGTGCCGAAGTGGCCATGCGTATGGCAAAACTCGGGGATATTTCACCGTCGATCATTAAACGGGTCAGTGCCGTTCTCGAATCCAAACTCGAATCACTCGCAAGCTACAAAGTCGAAGTGGGCGGACCGCGCGCCGTGGCCGATGTCTTCAACCGCCTTGGTGCGAAAGCTTCCAAAGCAACCCTCACTCAAATCGAACAGCTCGATCAGGAACTGGCGGCATCGATCAAAGAGATGATGTTTACCTTCGAAGATATGGTTGATCTTGACGGTAACAGTATCCGTGAAATTCTCAAAGCGGTGGATAAAAACGATCTTATGCTGGCACTCAAAAATGCGGCGGAAGAGCTTAAAGAGAAATTCTATGCCAATATGTCTCAGCGTGCCAAAGATGCTTTTGTCGAGGAGCTTCAATTCTTGGGTGCCGTTAAGATGAAAGAGGTAGAGAGTGCTCAGCGTAAAATCGTTGATGCGGTTCAGGCATTGGCAGAGCAAGGGATCTTGCAGCTCGGTGAATCTGAAGAGATGGTGGAGTAGACAGAATGGATGTGGTAATTCAGCACAATTCTGCAGGGGCACACACCATTAGTAAATACCAATTTAAAATTCTCTCATCGCTTTCTGGTTTGAGTGTCGGAGAGGCCAGCCAAGAGATCG
>NZ_MIBU01000131.1:0-7761 GCF_001830725.1 Sulfuricurvum sp. RIFOXYD12_FULL_44_77 | reverse complement strand
ACCTCGTATGAGCCTCTTAAAGGGCTCCAGCAGGTCGAGAAACGGATGTTTGGACGTGAAGGTGCAAATGTACGGATTATCGATGTCTCAGGCTCTGTAATCGAAGCAAACGACGGGCCGTACGGGAACTTCAAACCGATCTACCAAGAGTACGTCGAGTTCCCGAAAGACAGTAACGGAAACAGTTACCAAGCGGGAGTCTTTTTCGCGTATGAAGCATGCGGCTTAGGTTTCCGTCGCGGCGGAAAAATCCTAGGCAATATGTCAAAATTTGTGGGGCATGTACTGCGCTAATATTTTGTCATTCCCGACCTGATCGGGAATCTAGTAGCTTTTAAATTCTTTTTCTTATTTACTTACCACACTTTTTGTAGCCGCTATTTTTTTATCGGCATACAAAACAACATCTTTTATAACTAATTTTTGAATAGCTGAAATAACAAGACTCATGTAGTTATAGTCTGGAGTATTGTCGGATTTAACGGCGTAATGAAAAAAACGAGTGGATGAATTATCGTTTTTTTCATTACGCCGAAAATGACGAGATTTTAAAACCCGCTCACCAAAAAATCAAGCGCGGCGATAATCTCGCTTCGTTGCTCTTTCAAAGACCACACTTTTTCTCCCAATGCGGATTGCTCAATCCCTGAGAGTTCTTGGGTTAGCATTACTACACTCTCACCGTTAATCTCAAAAATCGGGTTTAGATGCTGAATATTTTTCTCTTGTCGAACCAAAGGGACGACGACACGCGTCGATAATGAACCAAGCAAATCGGCTTGAATATCGAGAAGGTAGGGAAACTCCTCCGCACTTTCACTGTTAGCGTTTCGATAGACGTCAAACTGTGCCATCAAAACCGTCGTAATCGCTCACCAAATACACCCCGTTTTTGAACAGAGAGATTGTATTCGGAAATAGCATCTTGATTGTCTGCAAGCCATTGTTGCGATTTTTGATCGATGATAGTTTCTGCCAAGTTTTCTTCAAGCATTTTAGAGAGGTTAATTTTAAGCTCTTTTGCTTGTAGTAGCAAATCACTGTTAATACTGAGATTTGCCGATTTTTTAGGGGCATTCGGATTATAAACGGCTGTCATAACATTCTCCATACGCATTATATATGCGCATTGTATCATAATTATGTAACCTATTTTGATTTCAATCTGTTTAGAGAAGATTTACAGCGACATCGGTTTGCCGGTAAAGTATCCTTGTGAATAATCAACATCCAACTTTTTGAGGGTGTTATAAATCTCTTCATCCGAAACAAATTCCGCAATCGTTTTTGCACCGATTTTTCGTGCAAAATCGATAATCGTCTCGACAATAATATGGTGACGAGGGTTACTGCTGATTTCCCGAATCAACGAACCGTCTATTTTGATGTAATCGACACTCAATTTTAATATGTTTTCAAAATTCGAATAACCCGTCCCGAAATCATCAATCGCAATTTTTGCCCCCAATGCTTTGACTTTGGTAATAAATTGTGTCACTTCCGCATAGCTCTCGATCCCCTCCGATTCTAAAATCTCAAAAACGATTCGAGGTGCCGTACCGGTCTCGGTAATCGTTCTGATAATCTCACTGACCGTATGGGTATTACGGATATCACTGTCGGAGAGATTAATAGAGAACTCCTCACTGCGCGTAGCAAAAAGGGTACACGCTTGATAAAGTACCTCTAAAGTGATTTGCGGATAGAGTTTGGTTTGCTTCGCGATAGGTAAAAATTCCATCGGCGGTACCATATTACCGACATCGTCAATCATCCGAACCAATGTTTCATATTTGTTGATTTCACCTGTTTTGAAATCAACAATCGGCTGATAATGACACATAATCCGATGTTCAAAAAGGGCTCTTCGGACATCCGAAGCCATCGTTAAATTCGAACGGTATTGCTCTTCAACCCTCTCTTCTTGATTGTAAAATGCAATCTGTTTTTTATTCTCTTTCGCATGGTGTAAGGCTATATCGGCACGTGTTAAGATATTCTCAGTCCCTAACGCAACACCTATCGTTACTCTGATCGTTAAACTCTCTTCTTTAACCGTAAATGTCTTCTCTTCCAACAATTTTATAAGTGTTACCAAACGATGTTCTAACTCACCCAAGCTGAGATTACCTGAGAATGTCAATACAAATTCATCACTCCCTAAACGATAACATGACCCCGATAACGCATTGAGCCATGCACCGATTTGTATCAGTATTTCATCCCCGATCTCAATTCCAAAAAAATCATTAATCTCTTTGAAATCATCCACGTTGACAATCGCCAGAGCCGTTATCTCTCCTTGGAGCAATTTTTCCTGCAGTCTAAATCGATTCGGTAAACCTGTGAGACGATCACTGTAATATTGATTTTCCAGTTCAAGCGTTTTTTCTTGCACTGCCCCCTCAAGAGAGATATTCATGGCTTCCATTTGTCTCAAATAACGATATGTTGTCTCTTGCATCGCATTAAATGAAGTAACAATCTGTTCAATCTCTTCACTGCCATCTTCCTCGAGTACCATATGATCACCCGGTCGATAATCACGAACTTTCTGTGCAATTTGGCCTAACGGAGAGAGAAGATTACGAACCCACCACACCGCAAAGAAAAAAATCAACGCAATACTCATTCCTACGCCGTAAAAAACATTGTACATAGATTGACGTGTTTCATCATACGCCAAATCACTATAATACAATGTAATCGAACCCATTGACTGCCCAAATGCAGGTTCTTTGATCTGATGGGAAACAGTGATAGCATTCTCTATGGATTGTGACTTCGGATTGCTATAGCGGTACAATAACTTTCCGTTTTGATCACGGACTGAAAGTTCTATGACATCAGGAACAGATACTGCGGGAGAGACTTTTTCGGCTATTTGGTCATAAAATTTTAAATAAAGGGTCATCTGAAGCGATTTTTCAACCGTTTGCAACAGTAAATCCGCTTTTTGTTTTTCCGAAACCCGTTTCGTATTTTCAAAAGTAATACTGATGACCATCCCGAAAGTTGCAAAAATAAGTAAAAAGACAAGGATTAAAGATCCGACTACTTTATAAGAAAGGCGACTTCGTGAACGGTACATTTTAAGCCTTCTACCATGATAAAAAATTATTCCAAAAATCGTGCAATCTCTACTCAATAAATATATTAAAGCGAAATAAGAAGTTTAATTGCATAATATACTATCAAATTTATTTAATCTATCTTTATTCAGCTGTTATTAACGGTTATAGTATTATATTTTAGCCATTAACTCAAAGGGCGAAATCGGTGGAATGCAAAATAGCGTCAACTGCAAGTGAACAGAAGGCTATACTGCAACAGCGGTATGATATTTTTGTGGAAGAATTCAATTTTTTAGCACCGAGAGAAGACGGGAAACGGATCGAATACGATGAGTATGATGAACATTCTCTCTTGTTCGGCGTTTGGAAAAAAAACGGGCTAATCGCTTCATGCCGTCTCATTCTTCCAAGCTATACATTGGGTTTACCGACGCTCAATTGTATGATTATTGATTCGACTACGTTTCGTAAAGATGAATCAACAGCCGAAATTTCACGCATTTTAGTCGCCTCAGAGCACAGAATTTTCAAAAAAACGATTAAGATTCTTCAAACAATGCAAAAAGAGATTAATAGGGTCTCTTCCGAGTATGGGATAGTACAAATAATCGGAGCGGTTGAACCCAGTTTCCTGCGTCTTCTTAACTATTCCAAACTCCCATATCAACCGATTGGCCCTTTACAAAACCATATAGGACCTGACCGTTACCCTATAATTTTAAAAATAAAAGACCATATCATTTTTATGAAAGAACTCCGATGATGAACCGTTTTTCTCTCGCTTTGTTATTTGTCCCCTTTTCTCTTTTTGCCGCTGAGGCAGATACGGATCTTTTTAATACTCTTACAGACGACATCAACACCATTACAAAAACAGCAAAAGATCAGCGCGCCAATATCGACTATCTCCCCTACATAATGACAGTATTTGAAGGTGAAGAACTTTCACGTGCGGGTGCTTCTTCACTAAAAGAGGCCCTCTCACTCGCTGCAGGCGTCAACATTGCCAGCGATAACCTCTCCTTGTTTAATCCGGTCATCCGAGGTTCCAACCCCGTTGCGTACGGACAAAGCAAACTGATTGTGGATGGAGTCGAGGTTAACGATCTTTTCTTCGACGGCTATACCGCATATCTAACGATGCCGATCGATATGATCAAACGGATCGAAATAGTCCGAGGCCCCGGCAGCTACAGTGACGGACACTGGGGGTATGCCGGATCGATCATCGTCACAACCTATAAAAAAGAACCCGATACGGATAAAAACAGCCGTTGGTTCACCTCAGCGGGTACGCACAATACCTACAAAGCAGGTGCTTCGTATGCGATGAGAGAAAATGACTTTGCTTTTGCCGCAGATCTCTATACGGTACACGATAATCTTTCGCTCCCTTATGGTCAAGACGGTCTTTCTAATAATCTTTTAGGTGTAGCCAATGCACCTCTCTCTCGATCCGGCAACGCACCCTCTTCCACCGATGCCACCATGTTTTCATTTTCTCTCGCTAAAGGGGATTTTTTTTCCGACGGACGTATCTCTTCTTATCGCCACGGATCGGGAGGAGGTATTAATTACGCTCTTGCCACCGGAGAGGATCACTACAATATCGATCAATGGCAGCTTCGTGCCGGAGTCCACTACAATGTAGAAGATTTTACCGGAACGTTCCAAGCATCTATCGTACAAGACAGCTTTATCAGCCATCAGCTTCTTGCACCGGAAGGACTGCAATTCCCTTCGCTAAACCCGCCTACGACTCTTGTTACCTATGTAAACGGTTTTTACGGTGAGCATGAAGCGATTATACGAACCTATCGCGTTAATAATACCTTGAGCGGTAGTGTGATGGGAGGGGAAGCAACATTTGGTATCGGTAAATCATGGAGCAGTGTTACTTCTGAGAAAACGATAACAACCGACCGCGACAGCGGAACGGGAATGACCGATTATTCGACTATACTCCCCTTTTTCAGTCCGAATGGATCGATTAACAATCTAACAACCTACTTGACCTATGAGAAGGTTCTATCCTCTTCACTATGCGGCTATGCTTCATTGACGGTAGACAAACGGAACGATTTATCAGCACAAGTAGATCCTCGTGCCGCACTCTTATATACGCTTGATCCCGACAACCTCATCAAGTTGTCCATCTCCCATGCCCACAGAAACCCCTCTTGGCAAGAGATGTATACCCTCAATAACAGAGCCAGATGGGGAAATCCAAATCTCGTCCCCGAAACTGTCATGGCGTACGAAACGCAATTAATACATCGATTTGAAGTGGATCACTCTTTATCGGTAAACTTTTTCCAACTCAACAATGAAGATCAAATTTATCCTCAATACAATAGTACATTCTTACGATACGAATATATTAACGGTTCAAAAAGCAAAATTCGCGGATTTGAAGCCGAATGGCGCAAACGTTATGATGAAACCTCTTTTTACGGGGCATTTACCCATATCTGGGCAGAAGATGGACAAGGTGCAACTCTTCCCAATGCACCGAGCAACACAGCACGCGGATTTATTACCCATACACTCGACACTAACTGGTACGGCTCTCTTGCCGGACGGTGGCAAAGTGCAACACCCAGAGCAAGCACAGATCCGCGTAGCGATATGAAATCCATCGGGATCATCGATACCTCTATCGGATACAAACTTCCAAAATTCCAGAGTGAAGTTCAACTGACGGCTAAAAATCTTTTCGATAAAAATGAGTTTTATCCCAGCCCCACAAATACCTACGATGGGGACTACCCCTCGAGCGGTCGTACCTTTCTACTTACGTTTAGGGGGACTTTTTGAAACGTCTTCTTCTAACTCTTTTTCTCAGTAGTGCAGGATGGTGTGCCTCGTATGACCCGTTTTTATTGGAAACTCAACTCTCTTTACTGCCAAAAATTGCGGTATTGGAAAAAAATATCCTCACCTCTAACGTAAAATCGCCTATCAAAATTTTGATTGCCTACGACCGAGGAGACGATGATACGGCCGCCTCATGTATTAAAATATTGATGTCTAAATTTAACGGTCATATTAACGGCCGTCCGATCAGTGCCATTGCACTCCCGTTTGACAAACTTGACGGGACCGCATCGTATCATTTTATCTATGCTCTGAAAGCGAGTATGTCACAGTTGAGTAAAGTCCATAATGCCGTCGGTACCTCAGGTGCCATTACTGCACTCTATGATGCAGACAAACTTACGGATAATGGATTATTACTCTCGATTCGAATGGAGAGAACTCCGATTATTCTGATCAATGCAAAAGCCCTACGGCAGAATCGTTTTTCATTCCCCGACAGTCTCCTTGAAATCGCGAGAATTGTACAATAGCTCTTTTTTCCTATCGTATCTCTTTTTGATTCATTTTCCCTTGCAAAGCATTCGATATATTCATCAGTGAAAAGGTGACGATAAAGATCATCAGCCCCGGAAAAAAACTCACCCACCACGCAATATCAATTACCTCTTTACCGCCGCTTAGGATACTTCCCCAACTCATTTGGGGAGCTACAATCCCAAGACCTAAAAACGAGAGTCCCGATTCTGCCAGAATCGCCCCACCTACTCCGAACGTAAAACTGACCAAGACGATCGGAGCTAAAAGCGGCGCATAGTATTTCAACATTATTTTAAGGGGATGAACTTTGGCAATATGCAAAATACGGATATACGGCTTCGAAGCGATCGCAAAGCTCTCAGAACGGATCAGACGTGCCGTGCCCATCCATCCTGTTATCGAGATAATGAGTACCAAGACCCACAAGGAGGCATTGACATAACTTACCAGTGTTAAGAGCAAAAAGAGGGTCGGAAACGTTAGAAAAAGGTCAACGACTACGATAAAAATTTTGTCATATCCCCCCCGAAGCAATGCGGCACTCACCCCATACAGCAAACCGATTAATGTTGAAATGAGCGCACTTGCAAACCCTATCACAAGCGAAACCTGCCCCCCTTCCATCAATCGTGCTAGTAAATCCCGTCCAAGACGATCGGTACCGAACCAATGGGTTATAGAAGGCTCAACTAAAATAGCTTTTGGGTCTAAAAAGAGAGGATCGAGTGTGTAAAAAAAAGGGCCGATAAAGGAGAAAAAGATCACCCCGACCAGCGTGGCAATACTGAAAAAAGGCATTACTGCTTTATGCCTAAAAGTGTCGTCATCATCTGATCGATCGTTGTGATAACTTTAGCGGCGGCACCGTAGGAGGTTTGATAGCGGATAAGATTGGCCATCTCTTCATCAATACTCACTTTACTGACCGAATCATACTCTTGTTTGATAGCGTTATACTGTGCGGTAAGCGACTCATTGGCAAGGATGACCGAATTCGTTTTTGTCCCGACTTTTGTGACCAAGGTATCAAAATAGCCATATACCGTATCCGATGTCTTATCAAACCCCGTTCCGAATGTAACTCTAGCAAACTGCAATTCAACCATAGCCAAAGCAGTTTGATTGTCCCCGTTTGCAGGAGATTTGAACCCTTTTATTTTACTGGTATCCTCTTTTAAATCACGGCTAAGGGAGATACTTTTCGCATCAGATCCGTCTAAAAAGCGATTAATTCCCGTTACTCCGGCAAAATTGGTTCCGTTATCTTCAATCGAATAGGAATACCCTTGCGAAGCAAATGTTGATTTAAAATCAATTTGAAAAATGCGTT
>NZ_MIBU01000130.1:0-6438 GCF_001830725.1 Sulfuricurvum sp. RIFOXYD12_FULL_44_77 | reverse complement strand
AGAGGGAGATGTGATGAAACGTCCTCTAAGAGCTTCGGGAAAACAGTTCTTTGATAGAGCGATGCTGTTTCGACTGGGATGGTTTGCCCTCGTCACCGCCAGCGTCACCCTGGGATTATTCATCACTCTTCACACCCATAACTACCCGTATGAGGTTATCCTCAGCGCTACCTTTACCACCGTCGTTGCCGCCCAATGGATCACCGCCATCTTAGCCCAAAAAGAGTCAGAACCCTTTTTGAAAAACATTCGCCGAAGCCTCAGTATCAACCCTTGGCTATGGGGTGGAATATCGCTCGGTATAGTACTGCAAACCATCGCCCTCTATCTTTTGCCGGAGTGGTTTCATGTCGTCCCTCCAAGCGGAGAAATATTCGGCTATGTCGCTATTGCACTGATCGCTATTTTTCTTTTGGATGAAGGGTACAAATGGGTGGAATACTCTAAAAAGTAAAAACCTCTTCCTCTTTGGTGAAAAAAAAGTGCTACACTATGCCCATTATTTTCCCCAAGGACAGTTCGCCTATGTTGCGCTCGATTCATGACTCTCTAGAGCCGAAACTTATCTCACTTTTTCGTCGCCAAGGTTACTCCCGCTCCGACTTTTTTGCTGATGCCATTGCAGGTCTTGCCGTAGCCATTGTTGCCCTTCCTCTGGCTATGGCCATCGCTATCGCCTCGAACCTTCCGCCCGAGCGTGGACTCTTTACCGCTATCGTTGCCGGATTTTTGATCTCAGCACACGGCGGAAGCCGTTATCAGATCGGAGGGCCGACAGCCGCATTCATCGTCACGGTTGCTATGGTTGCAATGAAACACGGTTATGAGGGGCTGGTACTCGCCACGATTATGGCGGGGGTCATTTTAATGATCATGGCGTTTTTACGGACGGGAGAACTCATTAAATTTATCCCCTACCCCGTTATCGTCGGATTTACCTCGGGGATCGCGCTGCTCATCGCTTTTTCACAAATACGAGATTTTTTCGGTCTCTCCATCACCACTGTTCCCCCCGATTTTATCGACAAGCTCAGCGTCTATGTTGCCCATCTGCATGAGACCAATTTTTCGGCCGTACTCGTTGCATTAAGTTCCATAGGGATTATCGTGTTAGCCAAACGGCATATTCCCCGTATCCCTGGGCCGATTATTGTCGTTACCCTCAGCGCCCTTGCCGTATGGACATTTAACCTCCCTATCGAAACGATAGAGAGCCGTTTCGGCGCTATCCCCTCGATGCTTCCAAGCCCCGTATGGCCTGAAATCACCTTCGAAAAACTCCGTCTTCTCCTCCCCGATGCGATTACCATTGCTACCCTCGCCGCTATCGAATCACTCCTCTCGGCTGTTGTTGCCGATGGGATGACCGGAACGCGTCATAAATCGAATGCCGAACTCTTAGGTCAAGGGGTTGCCAATATCGCCTCAGGGATATTCGGAGGGCTTCCCGCTACAGGTGCTATCGCCCGAACTGCTACCAATATCAAAGCGGGTGCCAGAACCCCCGTTGCAGGGATGATGCATGCCGCGTGGCTCTTTCTTTTTATGCTCCTCCTCTCACCGCTGATTATCAAAGTCCCCCTTGCCGCTTTGGCGGCCATACTGATCGTCGTAGCGTGGAATATGTCGGAGATTAAACACGTTCGAGAGATTATGAAAGCACCGAGAACCGACCGTATTGTCCTCATTTTGACCTTTTTACTGACGGTATTGGTTGATCTGAACTTCGCAATCCAAGCGGGAATTGCTCTCGCCTCCATCCTCTTTATCGACCAGATGATGAAAACGACCCAAATCCGTGCCGTAGAGTCAGAAGAGAACGATCCCGATTCGACCTCCAATAAAATCATTCCTCACGGTGTCGAAGTGTATGAAATCCAAGGGCCCCTCTTTTTTGGAGTCGCTGAGAAACTCGTTGATACCCTTATGCTCTTCGAACACCCTCCGCGCATCTTTATCTTGCGGATGCGCTATGTTCCTCTCATTGATGCAGCGGGTCTTCACGCACTTGAAATAGTGCAGGAGAGACTCTCTGTGTACAATACACAACTGATCTTATCAGGGGTAAATCCCCAAGTTCATCGCTTTATTACCTCTTCACATATTGATGAAAAAATAGGCCGCGAGAATATCGTCGATCATATCGACAAAGCCATACAAAGAGCGCATGAAATTATGGGAGAATAAAATCGAAGAGGTTACCCTTATACCGAACAGTTCTGAACATCATGGGTGAGCAGTTCCTCAAACTGCAATACTTGAACCGGTTTGCTGCACAGATACCCTTGAAAATACTGGCATCCGTGATTTTCGAGAAATCTGAACTGCTCAATCGTCTCAACACCCTCCGCAATCACATCAAATTTGAAAATAGATGCCATCGAGAGGATCGTTTCCACCAATGCCGCATCATCGGCATCGCTCATAATGTCCCGCACAAAGCTCCGATCGATTTTAAGGGTGCTAAAGGGGAGTCGCTTCAAATAGGCCAACGACGAATACCCCGTACCGAAATCGTCCATAGAGATGTTGATACCAGCGTGCCGTAAACGGTTCATTTTATCAATTACCGTATCGATTTTGTCAATAACGGTCGATTCGGTTAGTTCCAATTCCAGCATCGAGGGGACAATCCCGCTCTCGGCTACAATCCGTATCACTTTATCCACAAAATCGTTTTGACGAAACTGTACGGCGCTCACATTGATGGCGATACGATCAATATGAACTTGGCTCAAATTTTTAGAACGCCAATGGACAAACTGTGTACATGCTTCACGCAGCACCCATTCACCGATAGAGACAATCAAACCGCTCTCTTCGGCGATATCGATCATCTCATCGGGCATTACAAGTCCTAACTCCGGATGGTTCCAGCGCAACAGTGCCTCAGCACCGACAATCTTTTTAGTCGCGATTTCGATAACAGGCTGATAGTAAAGTTCCAACTCACCATTCTTGATCGCAGAACGGAGTGCATTTTCCAAAAAGAGCCGCTTTTTAATCCATTGATCCATTTGATCTTGATAAAAACGGGTTGTATTTCTCCCCTCTTTTTTTGCTTGATACATTGCGGTATCGGCGAACTTGAGTAAATCATCGGCACTTTGCACCTCAGAAAAAACCAAAGCTATCCCTATACTCGAACTGGAACAAATCGACTCAGATTGTCCTATATCAAATGGGTCAGAAAAAACATCATGTATCTTTTCAGCCACCGTTTCAGCCCGTGTAACAGCGATAAGAGGATCCCTTCCCAGATCATTGAGCAAAATAACAAACTCATCCCCTCCCAAACGGGCTACCGTGTCCCCCTCTCGACAAATACCGCTCAACCGTCTCGCCGTCTCGATCAATAACAAATCGCCGACATAATGGCCTAACGAATCGTTGACACTTTTAAAGTGATCCAGATCTAAGAACATAACGGCAACCAAATCTCCATGACGACGGTAATGTGCAAGAGACTGTTCCAACCGATCCCTCATTAATATACGATTGGGGATATTCGTCAATGCATCATAATAGGCCTGATGTTTTATCTTCTCTTCGGCATGTATACGCTCCGTAATATCGGTAACAATAGCGACTCCCCCTATAATCTCCCGCTGTGCATTGTACATTGGGGATGTTCGAAACGTAATCCACAGATTTAGTTTCATAACCATAGAAGTATAGGCCCCTTCGTAGTACCCTTTTTCCCCTTTAATAGCAGACGTTATCGCTTCATGCAAACACGTATCAGGAAGTTTTTTCAGATCCAATCCAATCATTTGTTCTTCATTGATTTGAAGTATTTTCATCATCTCAAGATTTGAATTGATAACAATCAGATTGAGATCGTAATAAAAAATACCGGTTGGCGCCTCTTTAAAGATCATCTCAAAATGCTCTTCAGAGAGTTCTAATGCTTCCAAGGCTTTTTGGTGGAGAATTTTTGATTTTAAGGCATTCATAATGTTCGTATGAATCCGCTTGGAAGCACTCGCTAGAAGGAAAAAAAATGCTCCAACCAACACTCCCATCATCTGAAATTCAAATCCGCCCTGAAAAAACATCACCATGAGAATCGGAAATAAAAGTAGGAGTAAAAAGATCAGTGCCATAGCAAGCACTGATGCCAATGTACCTGAGGCAACCGAGGCAATCCCCGTCAGCAAAAAGATTAAGAAAAACTGATGCAGCTGATCGGAGGTTTGAAACAAAAAGAAAGCTGAACTCCCCCAAAGTGAGGCAGAGGTATACATAACGTACTTAAAGCGTCTTTCCCACGTTTTGGTGTCGTGATCTTGAGAATGAAGGCGGTACTCGCGCAATAGCCAAAAACGCCAAAACAATGTCACCATAACAACACTAAACCAAAGGATGACCGCGAAAGACAAAGGGGTCTTGTAAAATAAAAATAAAACAACCGAAGCACCGAAAAAGAGGGGGAATAGGGAAGCAAATGCTTGTTTGAACGCAATGGCTACTTGTTCTGAATGTATCCGCTCTTTATCCGCACTATCCACATCTCTAAAAAAATCTTTTTTATTTAAAACCATTGTACCCGCATTGCTAATCTTTGAGATGGGTTAGGATAACGTAAAACTAATGAAAAACAAATCTCGTTATGTTACAATTCTCTAATGAATATCCTCATTCTCCTTCTTTTGCTTTTCGTCAATCTGTACTCGTATGAATTGGCCGAAACCTATGAGTACGATACACCTATTATTTATTCCAACGATCTCTTTCCCGATCTTCCCAAAAAATTTGAAATTCTCCAAATCCCCTCCGATAAAACCCACTATCGTCTCAATGCCCAGATTATTGCCAAAACCTTTGAGCTCAATGGGGTAGCCATCGACATCGCTAAAACTCGGTACGTCAATTTCACCAAACGGAGTCCGGTCGATTTCACTCCTCTCAAGTACCAGCTTTGGGAGATGTTCCAAGAACAATACCCTACTATTGACATCAATACTATCACCATCAGTTCACGAGGACACCTCTCCTCGTTACGAAAAGATGTAAAAGGGATTTTTGATGATCGATTTTATCAAAACAGCAGCGGAACCTTTTATTATTTCGATGAACAAGGGATACGCCATTACCTTGATTACTCCGTCCAAGCTAGGATCGGAGTCCTTCATACAACCCAAAAAGTCTCCAGAAAAGAGCGCATCAGCGGTTTTAATACCCTCCTAAAGCCCATACCGTTTACATCTTTCAAGGACAAACCGCTCACGGCTCTTCCCGATCACCCCTCTCGTTTTCGATCCAATCTTAAACCATCCAGTCCCATAACGCTCCGTAATATCGAAACGATTCCGCTCGTTTTGAAAAATGAAAAAGTGATTGTCGAGATAAAAAATGAAGGGGTAATCGTGGAGTTTGGGGCACGTGCGACGCAAGAGGGGCTACTCTATGATATTATTACAATCCAAAAAAGCGACGGCAAACGTGCCAAAGCAAAAGTGATCGGAGATAAACGGGTGGAATTGCAATGAAAATCGTCGTCGGTATCAGCGGTGCCAGCGGTGCCAATTTAGGACTAAAATTAGTACGCGCCCTTCCCGATGACGTTCAAAAGCATCTCATCCTTTCCGAACATGCCAAAATCGTGCTGGAAAAAGAAGAGAACCTGACACTCCACCAAAATAACGAGATATGGGCCTCCGTCGCATCCGGATCCTACGGTGCAGATGCCATGATTATCACCCCTTGCAGCATGAATACCTTAGCAAAAATAGCGTGCGGTATCGCGGATAACCTGATCACCCGTGCCGCTGCGGTGATGATCAAAGAGCGTCGTACCCTCGTACTCGCACCGCGTGAGATCCCATTCTCTCCGATCGCATTGGAGAATATGCACAAACTTTCCATGCTAGGAGTTATCATCGCTCCTCCCGTACTTGCCTATTACGGGGATCAGGAAGATTTGGAGTCAATGGAAAACTTTATGATCGGCAAATGGTTCGATCTTCTCGGAATCGAGAATAATCTTTATAAACGATGGAATCCTGATGCATAAAATAGCCCTCTATCCGGGAACTTTTGACCCCATTACCAACGGTCATTTTGACATTATAGAGCGTGCTATCAAACTCTTCGACGAAGTGATCATCGCCGTTGCCGATTCTCAGGATAAAAAACCGATGTTCACGTTGCAAGAGCGGGTTGATATGGTTAAATTGGCAGTTAGAGACCTTGAACGGGTACAGGTCGTCGGATTTGATAACCTCACGGTCGAGCTCGCTCACACCCTCGGAGCTACCGTTCTTATTCGCGGTTTAAGAGCTGTCAGCGATTTTGAATTCGAACTTCAGCTGGGGTATCTGAACAACTCACTTGATCCAAATATCGAAACGGTCTATCTGATGCCGAAACTCAAACACGCCTTTATTAGCTCCTCCATCGTCCGAAATTTGCTAAAATTCAACGGTAAAACGGTCC
>NZ_MIBU01000129.1:0-2161 GCF_001830725.1 Sulfuricurvum sp. RIFOXYD12_FULL_44_77 | reverse complement strand
ATTATAGGGTTTTTCGGTGAATATTTCACCCCGTTTTCGATTAAATTATCAATAACCTTCCCCAATCCGATCCGATCGCAGTTCACGGCATAAGACGCAACCGATATATCCCATGTCACAGAGGGATAAAGGGAACGCAGAAATACCAATCTCTCTTCAATCACTTCAGACAAATCAAACTGTTCGATTCTCTCTCGCTCACTCTGTTTTTTGATCATATAATCGAGCTCATTGTAACGCTCTTTTAACATCTCTGCCGCGATCTCGATCCGCTCCAGCCGCTTCAAACTTTTTTCATCACTGTGGGATTTGCGCAACATTTGGACATTGGCAGTTATGGTGTTAATCGGGAGATTCAATTCATGCAGCGTCTCTTTAGAGAACCGCTCCAAATGGTAAAAGTGCTCCCTTAGAGGGGTAATGGCTATTTTGGCCAAAATCCCCCCCACCATAAGGGTCATAATCAATGATAGAAAGGCAATGATCCCCCACTGCTCTACGCCCAACACCTGATGGACATAGTAAATTCCGGCAATCAACACGCCGGTAGTGGTGACATAGAGCGAGGCCAAAGCGATTTCGACATTACGAAACAAGACGGTACCCTACTCCGCGGATATTGACGATCAGCTCGGCTCCTATCTCTTGTTTAAGACGGTTGATATAAACCCGTATCGCCCCATCGCTAATCATTTCAGAAGGGTTCCAGAGGGTGTCCATGATCATCTCTTTGGTGACAATCTCTCCGGCATTTCGGATAAAAAGTGCCATCAACTGATACTCTTTCAGAGAAAGAGATAGCTCTTTCCCCTCCATAAGAACGCATTTATGCAGTTCATCGAGACAGAGCTCACCGACACAGTGACGCCCTTTCCCTTTGCTACGACGCAGCAATGCATGAAGTCGAACAAGAAGTTCATCGGTATTAAACGGTTTTTTCAGATAATCATCCGCCCCTATCTCGAATGCATGAGAGAGGGTTTCAATCTCTTGATGAGAAGAGAGATAGATTGTCGGGGTACGATCATTGGCACGACGTAACTCTTTGAGGAGGGACAACCCGTCGATTAGAGGGACGTTAATGTCAAGAAGATAGAGATCAAAATGATTTTTATAAGTTTCATCGAGGGCGATTTGGCCGTTTCGGCACAGCACCACTTCAAATCCCTCCTCTTCCAGTACATCCACGATCGATTCGCCAAAGAGCAAATCGTCCTCTAAAAGCAAAATCTTAGTCAACACGCTCTAGTGTCCACGTTAAAGTTTCACCTGCACGCATCGGCACGACACTGCCGTAGATATCAGGAACAACGAAGTCATGTTTCACCAAGATCACCTCTTTAAACTCGGCACAGATCCCGTAGATACGTTGTGCGTTGTCACTGACAAAGGCTTGAAGGTTATCGAGTTTATCATGCGCTTCAAACACCTCGCACAGTAGCTGTAATGCGATCGGGGCGGTAAAAACACCCGCTCCGCATCCGCACGACTCTTTTGCATGTTTCGGGTGAGGTGCGCTGTCGGAGCCGAACATCACTTTCGGATGGGCTTCGAGCGCAACGCGCAAAAGTGCGGCACGATCTTCGGGGCGTTTGGCAATCGGTTTGCAAAATAGATGGGGACGCAACATCCCCCCCGCTACATCATCGAGAGTGATCATGAGATGGTGAACGGTAATCGTCGCATATAAATTCTCATAACGATCCAGCATAGCGACTGCATCGGCGGTGGTGATATGCTCCATAATGATTTTGAGCTTCGGAAAATTCTTTGCCAGCATCTCATAGACCGACATAAACTCCGCTTCGCGATCCATCACAAAACCGTTGGTCTCCCCGTGAACCGAGAGGACGATTCCCAAGTCAGACATCGCTTCGAGGGTTTCGCGCATCGCTTCGATATCAAAACTCGCCACACCCCCCTCAGAGTTCGTCGTCACACCGCTCGGATAGAGTTTGATCGCGGTAATCTCATCCTGAACACTCTCCAAAAATGCACGACTGTAGTTTTGGTAGAAAAGGGTCATATAGGGTTCGAAATCATCCCGGCCTATCGCGTGTTTGATCCGTTTTTTGTACTCTTTTACCGCTTCTAACGTCGTTACGGGCGGGACAAGGTTGGGCATCACCAATGCGCCGCTGAAACTGTATGAGGTGAGGGG
>NZ_MIBU01000128.1:0-6458 GCF_001830725.1 Sulfuricurvum sp. RIFOXYD12_FULL_44_77 | reverse complement strand
AGCTAAGACCCTCATCGCTCATAATACTGCATCTTTCAGGTGTGGAAACGTAGGTCGCCGCCTGGCCTCAGATTTTTACTTCTTCCTCAATTTAAATCCTCTCTTTTTTTAAACAATCACATAAAATATAACATTTACTAATTTGACAAACAAAATTTCACGCGCTACAATCTAATACTTTATTTCTTGAGGTTAGATATGGTTAAAATTATCACACTGCTTGTTCTATTCTTTTCACTCCTATTGGGTTCCATTAACATTAATAAAGCCAATTCGGCCCAGCTGCAAACCTTGTACGGAATTGGCCCCTCTAAGGCACAAGAGATACTTAAATACCGAAAATCCCATAACGGGTTTAAAACCGTGGATGAACTTGTCAATGTCAAAGGTATCGGTCCTAAAACATTCCAGAAATTAAAACCTCAGGTGAGTGTCCGTTAAGGGATATATATTTTATCTAGCATCTCTTTGTATTCACCCTCGCAAATACTATCGGCGGTAATGCCGCCACCGCTTTTATAGATAAGATTTCCATCTTTATTTTCAATGAAACGGATAGCTACGGCACTGTAAAGGTTCTTGCCGTCAAAATGACCGAAAACACCTGTAAAATAGCCTCTCTTGTATCCTTCGACCTCTTCGATAATCTCAACGGTTTTTCGTTTCGGTGTACCGCTGATACTTCCAGCAGGTAATAAGGCTAGCACCAACTCTCCAATATTATCTTTCCAATTGTTATGTAATAAACCGGATATATGAGAACTTACTTGATGAAGTTTTTTGTCTCCGGTATCAATAGTCGTTATGTATCGGAATGTCTCTACTTTGATATTTTTAGCAACGATTCCTAAATCATTACGTAAAAGATCGACGATCATCGTGTGTTCTGCGAACTCTTTTGGATCGTTGAGTATAGTTTCGATCGCATTAGGAATCGATGCATCAATAGTACCCTTCATCGGATAGGTATGAATGGTGTTTTCTTCAATCGTAATAAACGGCTCGGGTGAGAAGCAGACAAATTGATCTTTAACACGGAGCTTATAGGGGGCATGCGCCATAGTATAGATCTCTTTGAGTGTGTAGGGAGACTCAAGGGGAGTTGGTTGGGTCAAATTAAGCAGATAGCTATTGCCGCGGCGGATATGTTCTTGAACGGCATCGAATTTTTGGCGATAATTTTCTAAGCAGATAGGAAAAAAGGAGGGCTTGTGCGGGGAATTAGTACGATTAGAATCGCTGTTAAATGCAAATTCAATATCTTCGTCTTTGAGTTCATCCAAGGTATAACAATGGATATGTTCTCCGGTGAAGTCGGTATAAAAAAAGCAAGGTACCCCCGAAGAGACGAGAGAACTGAACCGTTGAATCATTAGGCGATTAGTGCTTTAAGGACAGCCATCCGAATTGCTACGCCGTTTCGTACTTGTTCCAATACTTTACATCTCGGGTCGCCGAGCATCATATCGTCGATATCGATATTACGGTGTACCGGTCCCGGATGGAGAAGGATCAGGTCGCGGTTCCCGACAAGCTCATGGGTGATACAGAAATCCGATCCGTAGTCTTTAAGTGAACCGTAGGTTTGGTGGGAATGGCGCTCCGTTTGGGTACGCAGAGACATAATAGCATCGACATCATCGATGACGTCGTGAAGATTATGGGTCATTTTAAGATGGGAGTCAGGGAGAAAATGAGGCGGTGCCACAAGGGTGATATCCATCCCGAAGCGGGTTAGGAGTTCGATATTGCTGTTCGCGACACGGGAGTTTTTGATATCACCGACAATAGCGATTTTTTTACCCTTCACATCCCCAAAATGACGGCGAAGAGTGAAGAGATCAAGAAGTGCCTGAGTCGGATGGGCATGGGCACCGTCTCCTGCATTGATAATCGAAGCATGGGTGTGTTCGGCGAGGATATTAGGAACTCCGGCATGGGGATGACGGACGATCATGGCATGCGGTCCCATCGCATCCAGATTAGCCGCCGTGTCGACAAGGCTCTCCCCTTTTTGGGTAGAGCTTTTTTGAACATCCAGATGAACGACTTCCGCACCGAGCCGTTTAGCGGCTATTTCAAACGAACTTTTGGTACGGGTGGAGTTTTCAAAAAAGAGGGTAATAATGATTTTTTCTTTGAGAATAGGATCAAACTGACCTCCCAAATAGTGTTCTGCATCGTGTAAAACCTGTAAAACTTCTTCAGTCGTAAAATTGTCTGTCCGAATAAGATGTTTCATACTTTCCCCCGTATTTATAGTGTAATTGTATCTAAAAGTGCTTGCGCTATGGCATCGATATCTTTATCAATTCGGTAGACTCGATCAAACCGATGTTGAAAATAGGGGAGGGAAGTGGCTTCAAAGGAGGTATCATCGGATTGACAGTTGAGTCCCCAAACAAAAGGGAGAGCGGCATCTTGGAGAGCTTTAATGCTGAGGAGGGTGTCATTAATACATCCGAGACGGCAGTGGGAAACCAAAAGGGTCGTTGCATTGAAACATCGGGGGAGATCAATCATCATGTTTTTTTCATCGATCGGAACCATTAATCCGCCGGCCCCTTCGATAATAACGATATCGCATAAGGCTTCGATTTTTTCCAAAGCTTTTTCCAAGAGATTAAAATCGATCGTTTTGCCTCCGTTGGCAACAAAGGGGGCGGCGGGAAGAGGGTATTGCAAGGTGACAATATCGTTTATCGATAGTGCGGCAAGTGAAGGATTATAGCTTAATGCACTTTGATAGAGGAGATTTCCATCCGAGGGAATGGAGGTTACTCCGGTTTCGATCGGTTTGTAAACGCCGACTCGCAACCCTAGATGGCTGAGGGCTTTAATCAGTAATTGGGAGGTATAAGTTTTGCCGATATTGGTATTGGTTGCGGTGATGAAAATGCGTTTAGTCAATGGAACTTCTTTTTCGTTATAATTGCCCTATTTTAATATAGGTTTGATGATGAATCGCTTTGAAGAGTTTACAACACGCATTGTTCAGCAAGTGGGGAAAAAAGAGGGACCGGTTAGTCCCGTTATGGTTAATTCCGCATCATTTGGATACGGCAACAGTGAGAGTGGCGAGGGGATCTTTGAGGGATCGGTGAAAAAACCTTTGTATGCCCGTGTCGGAAATCCGACATCGGCACAGTTGGAACAGATCTTGGCCTCTATGGACGGTGGAATCGGAGCAGTGGCTGCATCCTCTGGAATGGGTGCCACGGCTATGGCAACGCTCAGTCTTTTACGCGCAGGTGATGAGATTATCAGCATCGGGGGACTTTTCGGAGGAACCTATTCCTATTTTTCCGAAACATTAGAGCGTTTTGGGATTACCACCCATTTTTTTGATGTGGATGAGCTCTCTGCTATCGAGGAAGCGATCAATACGGCGACAAAAATACTCTTTTTAGAGAGCGTCGGCAATCCCAATATGCGTTTACCCGATATTGCTAAAATCGCCGAGATTGCGAATCGGCATGGGGTGGTGTTGATGGTGGACAATACGATTACCCCGCTGAGTGTAGCTCCCTTAGCATTGGGTGCCGATATCGTGGTCTATTCGACGACGAAAATTATTACCGGAAATGCTTCCTCACTAGGCGGTGCCGTTATTTTCCGCGCTATTTCTGAGGGTGAGGATAAGTTTAAAGGGGAGCGTTATAAAGATTTACATCCGTTTATCAAAAAAATGGGGTCCATGGCACTGATAGCCAATGCCAAAAAACGGGCACTGCGTGATTTCGGAATGTCGGCAAACGGGTTTGGAAGTTATCTTACCATGTTGGGATTGGAAACATTGCCGTTGCGTATGGATCGAATCGTAACAACGGTAGAAATTGTTGCCAAAACACTGTATGATAAAGGGTTTAATGTTAACCACCCCTGTTTAGCGCATCATCCTCATCATGAACGGTATGTGAACCAATTTTCAAACGGATGCGGAACGGTTCTTACGATCGATTTGGGGAGCAAAGAGAAAGCTTTTGAATTCCTCAATCATTCAAAACTGATTACGATCACAGCCAACATCGGAGATAGCCGTACTTTAGGGCTTCATATGGCTTCAACAATTTATCGCGATTTTGATACACAAACACAGGAATTTTTAGGGATAACAGCGGGGCTTGTCCGTATTTCGATCGGCTTGGAAAGTGCTGAAGCGATTATCGATGATTTTTGTAACGCGGCAAAAATTTAAAAAGATTCGGTATAGTTCAATTATGGCTACGAAACATGAACACTCGACACAATTAAATATTTTAGTAGAGCATCCGAAGCAGTATAATGTTTTTTTGCTCAATGACGATTACACATCCATGGATTTTGTGGTGGATATTTTAATGAAACTATTTCGTCGCAATTTTCAGGAAGCTCACGCGATTATGATTGAAGTGCATCGAAGCGGTCGCGGTTTATGCGGTGTCTATCCCTATGAGGTGGCGGAAACAAAAGTACATCAAGTGGGGACATTGGCTCGTGAAAACGGATTTCCCCTTAAAGCGGTAATGGAGGAGGCATAATCATGGTAAGTACAGAACTCAATGCGATTTTTCAAAAAGCGATTGCATTTGCGAGGCATCAGCGTCATGAATATCTTACTATCGAACATGTTATGTTTGCTCTACTTAATTCGTCTGATGGAGAAGCGATTATCCGTTCGTGCGGTGCAGATATAGAGATTATTCGAGAATCGTTGGGTGCCTATCTAATGCAGACGATGGAACCGTTGCCCGATGAGCAGGAACCTTTTGAGACGGTCGCGCTGGCTCGAATGATTGATGGGATGATGCACCATGTACGAAGTGCCCAAAAAGAGGCCGCCGATGTAGGTGATTTAATCGCTGCGGTATATGAAGAACATCACACCTATGCGTGTATGCTCCTCGAAGAGTACGGTATCAGCCGTGTCGATGTCCTTGAAGCGATATCCCACCGTGATCTAGGGAATACACAAGAGGATACGCGTAGCGAGGGAGCACTTCAAAAGTATGCGATCAATCTGATTGAACAGGCTAAAAAAGGGAAAATTGATCCCGTTATCGGCCGTCTTAACGAGATTGAGAGAGCGATTCAGACACTATGCCGACGTAAGAAAAATAATCCTCTCCTTATCGGTGAACCGGGTGTCGGTAAAACAGCGATTGCTGAGGGGTTAGCACTACGGATTCTCTCAGGAGATGTCCCCGTGTTGCTTGAAGATGCCGAAATTTTTGCTCTCGATTTGGGGGCAATGCTCGCAGGAACCAAATATCGGGGCGATTTTGAGAAGCGGCTCAAAGCGGTTATGGATGAAGCCTCAGAGCACCCCAATGCAATTTTATTTATCGATGAAATACATACTATCGTCGGAGCAGGGGCTGTAGGGGGCGGGAGTATGGATGCGTCTAATCAGCTCAAACCCGCTCTTGCCTCGGGAGTACTCAAATGTATGGGGGCAACGACCCATGCCGAATATCGAAGCGTGTTTGAGAAAGATCGAGCTCTCAGCCGCCGTTTTGCCCGTATCGAGGTGGGTGAACCGAGTGAGGAGGAGAGCTTCTTGATCCTAAAAGGGTTACGTGCACGGTATGAAAAGCATCATGGGGTGAAATATACCGATAAAGCATTGCGCTCTGCCGTCGAGCTCTCTAAAAAATACATTACCGATCGCTTTTTACCCGATGTCGCTATCGATCTGATCGATGAAGCGGGGGCGTCGTTTCATCTCAAAACCCATAAGCGAACCACGATTACGCCACACGATATTGAGAATGTAATCGCTAAAATGACGGGAATCCCTCCTTCTAAAATGGGGACGGATGAGCGTGAAAAACTCGCTTCGTTAGAATCCGATCTTAAAGCACTGGTCATCGGTCAAGATAGTGCGGTTTCAGAGGTGGTTAAATCGATTAAACGCTCCTACGCAGGTCTCAGTGCACCGCAAAAACCGATAGCCTCTTTTTTATTTTCCGGTCCTACCGGGGTAGGAAAAACAGAATTGGCAAGATCGTTGGCAGAAACGATGGGGATCTATTTTGAGCGGTTCGATATGTCTGAATATATGGAAAAACATGCCCTTAGCCGTCTCATCGGTGCCCCTCCGGGATATGTGGGATTTGAGCAGGGGGGATTGTTGGTCGAGACAGTACGAAAGCATCCGTATATGGTTTTATTACTGGATGAGATCGAAAAAGCCCATCCTGATTTGATCAATGTACTGCTGCAGGTGATGGACAGCGCAACCTTGACCGACAATACGGGGTTTAAAGCAAACTTTGCGAATGTCGTTCTTGTTATGACCTCCAATATTGGAGCGAGTGAGAGGAGTGTAATGGGCTTCAATGCCGACAGCTCAATTTCCCGTCATGAAGCCCTTAAATCGTTTTTTACCCCGGAGTTTCGTAACCGCCTTGATGGGGTAATCGAATTTGCCGCATTACCGATGAACGTGGTAGAGGGAATCGTCGATAAATTCATTC
>NZ_MIBU01000127.1:0-1566 GCF_001830725.1 Sulfuricurvum sp. RIFOXYD12_FULL_44_77 | reverse complement strand
AAGAATTTTAAAAGTGCTTTGACGCAACTCGTCGATAGCAAAAAAATAACAGTTCAGGAGAACGGAATTTATGGGATATAGACCACTCAAAAACAATGCCATTATTCAACTTCGTCCTCGCAAGATTTCGTATGTTGAAGGGGATCGTACGATCACCCTAATTTCTATGAAACGAGAATCTATGGATTTGGAAGTGGAGATCAAAGAGGGAGACGAGATCAAAATTGTCTCCGACTTTCCCTTTGCCCACTTGCCGAAAAAGATCAAGAAAGAGATCAATCCGCTATAATTGCGCCACTATTTTTAGGAGAAAACTATGTCACAATTTACCAATGTAACCGCTGATAAAAAAGCGAATATCTATTTCGACGGTAAA
The DNA here is from genome assembly GCF_001830725.1 of Sulfuricurvum sp. RIFOXYD12_FULL_44_77. Taxonomy (NCBI): domain Bacteria; kingdom Pseudomonadati; phylum Campylobacterota; class Epsilonproteobacteria; order Campylobacterales; family Sulfurimonadaceae; genus Sulfuricurvum; species Sulfuricurvum sp. RIFOXYD12_FULL_44_77. The sequence continues at coordinate 1,190 of NZ_MIBU01000127.1, read as the reverse complement.
GTTACCAGCCGAACACTCCGTTTCGAAGACGGAACAATCAAAACTCTCGGAATCATGTTACCGGGTGAATACACGTTTAACACTGGTGATGCTGAGATCATGGAGATTATGAGCGGTGAGATGGACGTACAGCTTCCGGGTTCAGACACGTGGGTATCTGTCACAGGGCCGCAAAGCTTTGATGTACCTGCCAACAGTGCTTTTCATTTAAAAGTTAAGACGATCAGCGACTACTGCTGCAGTTTCGTCAAATAAGTGCTTTAGCGTCGAACCTCGACGCTACTTTCATCAATCCAACCCTCTTTTTGATAGCTCTTCCACCCTTTTTTCGTTACGATTCCGCTTATCTTGTAGAGATTTCCACGCTTACTTGTTGATGTAAAGGGTGTATTGGCTTTATATGTTATGCATTTGTTGCTCTTTTCGCATACATTTGCCCCGTCTTTTGTGACTATCGTCACCGGTGTTATCTCAACCGTATCCAAGGATCCGTTCTCTTGTGTTTGTGGTAAAGGATTTTTATCCAATACTCCGTCTATGATACTCAACAACAATTTACGAGCTTCATGGTCGCCCTGCTTCGCCGCACGTGCAAGCCACATCATTGCGACCCCTTCATCTTCACTCACGCCGCGTCCCGATGCGTACATCAATGCGATATTGTATTGCGCATCGACGTGTCCTTGACGTGCTGATTTTTCAAACCATTGTGCTGCTTGTGTCTGATTTGCATCTCTCCCGATGCCGCGCTCATAAATAACGCCGACTTGAAACTGTGCAACTTTGTCTCCACGGAGTGCTGCGGTATAGGTTTCCCAAAATGATTGTTCCGGTTCGGATGCGAAGAGTGTAGAAAAAAGAAATAGCAGTAGATATAACTGTTTTTTCATAAATGAAAGTCCCTTATCAAAAAATAGTTATTGACCATTCCCCATAGGGGGAAATGATTTATTTGTAGCGATAGGTAATTCGCCCTTTGTCCAAGCTGTATGGAGTCAGTTCGAGTTTCACCGTATCACCGGGAAGAATTTTAATATAGTGCATACGCATCTTACCTGCGATATGACACAAAATTACATGACCATTGGGCAACTCAACACGAAACGTTGCATTCGGTAGTGCCTCAATAATCTTTCCGTCTACTTCAATGACATCATCTTTTGCCATATTATTCCTTTACGCGATTGATA
>NZ_MIBU01000126.1:0-7081 GCF_001830725.1 Sulfuricurvum sp. RIFOXYD12_FULL_44_77 | reverse complement strand
CTCCCATTCAATGCACGCCATCACCGAATCAGCGGCTAAAATCAGCGGTATTATCAAAACCATCGATCAAATCGCTTTCCAAACCAATCTCCTCGCACTGAATGCAGCAGTTGAAGCGGCACGTGCGGGTGAACACGGTCTAGGGTTTGCCGTCGTTGCGGATGAAGTTCGTAACTTGGCTCAACGTGCGGCATCGGCTGCCAAAGAGACTTCCGACATTATCGAAGAGGTCGTCGGACAGATCAAAGAGGGGAACCAAATCGCCCTCGCTACCCACACCTCATTCCAAGAGATCGTTGAACAATCTAAAAAAGTATCCGACCTGATCGGTGAAATCGCTATCGCAGGAAAAGAACAAGCTGAGGGTATGGGTCAGATCAATCAAGCAATGGGTCAAGTTGACCAAGTAACCCAACAAGTAGCCGCTAACTCCGAAGAAGCCGCCGCAGCCGCTGAAGAACTTAACGCCCAAGCAACCTCGATGATGGAAACCGTCCGAATCTTAGCTAAAATGGTAGGGATGGAGAGCGATGCTCCCGCAACCCAAGGAGTGAAGAAAATGAATCTGCACCATTTAGATCCGAAGCCGGTCATTGCCCACCGTGCTCCTGCACAGCAACAGCGTAAAACAATCCCGACACGAGCCGATGACGTGTTTCCTCTCTCTGAGAACGATCTGAAAGAGTTCTAAATGGAATTTGACGGAGACGCTCTCACCATCGATTTATCGATGAGTATGGAAGAAATTAAAGAATTTGAAGCGTTCGTCCGCCCCAGAATCGACTATATCGATCGTATCGAGGTAGAAGAGAGCGGGGTATTAAAAAGCAGTGCTCTTCTGGCTCTATTAGCGAGCTTAAAAAAAACACGTCGTGAACTGAGTATCCCTTTTTTAGAGAAAGGGATCACTACTTCTGCGGCGTATGGAACCATTCATTGGATATGTCATGACTAAACAAGAACAAGTCAAAGCCATCTTTATCGAAGAGGCGGGGGAGATTATCGAGAAACTTGATGTCGATATCATCCGTTTTGAAGAAGATGCCGGTAATTTTGATCTTTTGAATGAAATTTTCAGAGGGGTTCATACCCTAAAGGGGAATGCCAATGCATTCGGTTTTACCCGTCTTGGTGAGTTTGTTCACCATTTTGAAGATGTTCTTGATCACTACCGAAGCACGAAAGAGGAGATCGAGGTATGTCATCTTGAACTCATCGTTAATAGCGTCGATGTGATCAAAGAGGTGATGGTGTGCGAGCTCGATGCACTCCCCGATCTTCCGAATGATTATGCGGGGTGTTTGGAGGGGATCAAATCGTTGATTGCTTCTAAAAAAGGGAGTCCTTCACCTTCGCAGAGCCAAGAGAGTGTTGCCCCATTTGCCGATTTAGCATCCGAGTTTGGATTAGAATGCCCCGATCAGTATGAGAATGATATGACGCAATCGATAGAGATGATGCGTGCTTCTTATCAGGAGGGGATGCATATCTACCGCATCGAATTGAGTCTTGATACAGACAGCTACAAACGGGGTTTTGATCATCTCATCTTTATCGGATTACTTGCCGAAAAAGCGTTCTCGTGTGAGAGCTTTTTTTCTCTTGAGAGTGTTCCGACCCTCGAGACGTTTGCCGCTGATACCAATCATGTGCCAAAAATGGGGATTGTCCTCCTTACTACACACTCACGTACTGAGATAGAAGAGAATTTCGAATATTTATTTGATCACGAATACGCTATCAAAGAAATTGAATCTGCCCCTGAACCTGTAACGATTGTAAAAGTGGAAGAAACAGCATTGCCAAAAGTGTCTGCCGTAGCGAAACCTTCTCCGGGATCAGATACGTCAGCGTTAAGCAATGGGGCAAAATCGACGATCCGTATCGATACGTTTAAACTGGATGAACTTTTTGATTCGGTCGGCGAACTCGTTATTGCACAGAATTTTATCGCCCAAAATGAGAAAATCCGTCTTATCGAAGACGAGTCGATCAGCCGTACTATCGAGACCCTCTCAAAGATCACCAAACGGATTCAAGATCGGGTTATGAGCCTCCGAATGGTCGCTATCCGCGATACGTTCGATAAAATGAAACGGGTAGTTCGCGATACTTCCAAAAAGACCGGAAAAGAGCTTCACCTTAATGTCTTGGGTGAGGAGACGGAGATCGATAAAACGATGATCGACAGTCTATCTGATCCGTTGATTCACATCATCCGAAATGCCATCGATCATGGATTGGAAGCGAATGCGCAGGAGAGACTTGCCGCCGGTAAAAAAGTGGAAGGGACGATCACATTGCGAGCCTATCACAAAAGCGGCAGTATTGTCATCAGCGTCAGTGATGACGGTCGCGGTATCAACAAAGAGAAAGTGCTCCAAAAAGCGATTGAGCGCGGGGTGATTAGCGGTGATGAGAACCTGAGTGATTCTCAGATTTTCGGCCTTATTATGCAGCCGGGGTTCTCGACTGCCGATGCGATTAGCGACCTCTCAGGACGCGGTGTCGGATTGGATGTCGTTAAAACATCGATCGAAAAACTGCGCGGTAAGATCGAAATCGAATCCCGTGAGGGGGAGGGAACCACTTTTTCGATGGTTCTTCCTCTGACATTGGCTATTATTGACGGGATGTTGGTTCAAGCGGCAGGTGAGATTTACATCATCCCAACCCTCAGTGTCGTGGAATCGTTCCGACCTGAGCAGGATATCGTTCATGCCCTCAAAGAAAAAGGGGAGTTCGTCTCCTTGCGCGGACAGCATCTTCCTATTATTCGCCTTAGCGATGTATTTAGCCTAAGGGCTGAGCGAATCGAGCCGTGGGAAGGGATTTTAGTGTGTGTTGAGACCGAAGCGGGTCGAATTGCCATTATGGTTGATGAACTGGTCGGGCGTCAGCAGGTCGTTATCAAACCTTTAGGAAAAGCACTCGCAAAGCTCAAAGAGATCTCAGGAGGAGCAATTTTGGGGAGCGGTGACATTGCATTGATTCTCAATGTGGATGAGCTTCGCCCTATGATCGAGGCTCCACATGCTGGAAATTGAACTTCGTCCTGAGGAGTTTAACCTTTTTCGCAAATACATTTACGAAAAGGTAGGGATTGCTCTGTCGGATCAAAAAAGCACCCTCGTTAAAGGGCGGCTTAACAAACGGCTTAATCAGTTGGGGCTAAAATCGTTTCGTGATTATTATGAGTATTTGGTTTCCGATCTCAGCGGTGATGAACTCTCTTTCTTTGTCAGTGCTATTTCGACCAATGTCACCTCTTTTTTTCGAGAGGGTGCGCAGTGGAAATGGTTAGAGAGCTACCTTCCCCAACTCATCTCTTCCAAGCGTGAGAAAAAGATCCGTATCTGGTCGGCGGGATGCTCCAGCGGAGAAGAACCCTATACGATACTGATGTTTTTACAGCACCATTTAAGTGATTTTGAGAAATGGGATATCAAGATTTTAGCGACCGATATCTCCTCAAAAGTTCTTACCCATGCGATGCGGGGGGCGTATGATCCCAAAACGGTTGAGGGGCTCTCGAAAGAGATTATAATGCGTGCATTTGAACCTAAAAAAACGGAAGAGGGACGGTACCAAATTCATGGATCTTTGCGGGATAAAGTGCTGTTTCGTAAATACAATCTTGTGACCGATCCGTTTTTTTTCAAAAACAGTTTTGATATGATTTTTTGCCGCAACGTCATGATCTATTTTGATGAAGTTACCCGTCATGATTTGATAGGGCGTTTTACGACGCTTCTCCCAAAAGGGTCTCCCCTTTTCCTCGGGAGTTCAGAATCACTGACAACCCATCGTGAGAGCCTGAAACTTTTAGGTTCTTCGATTTATCAACGATTATAAGGGATTGAGTGTGGAAAATAGAGGATGTGCCATCGCTATGAAAGAGGCAAAATTCGATACCAATGAACTTTTCTTTTCCATCACCGATCATGCGAGTACGATACTCTCTGGAAATGAGGTATTTGTTCGTATCAGCGGATACAAACGGGAAGAACTGGTCGGACAATTTCATAATATTATCCGACACCCCGATATGCCGCGCGTCGTGTTTAAAGTTCTTTGGGATCACTTAAAAAATGATCAACCGGTTGTTGCGTATGTAAAGAACAAAACCAAAGAGGGTGGATATTATTGGGTTCTAGCCGCGGTTTTTCCACTAAGTGATAACTTCATCTCGATTCGTATCAAGCCCAATTCTCCTATTTTTACGGCGGTGCGTGAACTCTATTTCAAGCTGTTAATGGCAGAAACAAGCGGCGGGATGGAATCCAGTGAACGGATATTGGTTGAAAACTTACACAACTTGGGATACAAGAGTTATGATGATTTTATGTCGGATGCATTGCTGAGTGAACTCAGTGAGCGAAAAAAGCTTCTTGTCGCTGCGGAGGCAGAGGCTAAAATATACTCCGAAGTGACCACGCCTCTAGGACTGCAACTCAAAGTATTGCTCCAAAACAGTCAAACGTTGATGCAGAGGTATGGTTGTTGGTTTGAAAAAATAGAAATGTACAATCATGTGAAATTGATCTTTGAAGAAAAAGGGGTACTGTTACGTCATCTTGCCCGCGATATTGTTTTTTTATCCCTAAACGCTTCGGTAGCATCGTACAAAGTTGCAAAGGGCGGAGAGACGTTCGGTGTTTTAGCAAGTGATATCCGTATTAACGCAAAAGAAAACGATAGATTGATATCCCAAGTCCATACCTTATCCGAATCGTTATCAGATACACTGAATGAACTCATTTTTACGGTTTCATCCCTTAGCATTCAGATAGAGATGGTGACCTATTTTATCGAAGAGTCATTGCAGTGCAATGCGCAAACAACAGCTTCGGAAGTCAGTGAGAAACTTGATTCTTTGATAGAATTGGTGTTTGTATACAGTGATAAGTTGAGTGCCTTGCAACTGAAAATGGATTGTTTTATCCAAGAGAGTACTAAACATCTCGATCAGCTGGAACAACAGGTGATGTATTTAGGGTACATCCAAGTGTACGGAATTATCGAAGCGGCAAGTAATAACGATGAAACCGTCGGTTTTGGAGGGATATTTTCGCAATTGAAAGGGCTGATTCGAGATACCTCCGAAGAGATTGCGATAATGCAAAAAATGGGGATTAATTTCCATACCGAAAATCGAAATTTGATGGATGAAGCAGAACGTATCCGTACAGTAGTCGAGCGATTCCGATTCGAAGCGGATGCTATCAAAACAATGGATGTGTGAACAATGAATGATGCAGAAAATGAAGAATTTGCTTTTTTAAGCCGAAAAATACTGGAACTAAACAAACAGCTTATTGAGAGCGAAAAAGCAAAATCGCGCTTTTTATCATTGATTGCCAATGAACTCAACAACCCGATGACGGCATTATTAGGGATGATTCCCCATCTCGCACCTGTGAGCGGTGATTCGCGTGAAGATGTTTTTGAACTGATCCATGAAGAAGCCCTTCTTTTGGATTCACGTATCCAAAATCTTGTGGCTGCTTCTGAAATAGAGAGCGGAGTCGTGGATGTGACGTATGCATCGGTTAATCCTAAGGTGCTTGTTCAAGAGGCGATTGAGGGATTCAAATACAAACTAAAGCGTAAAAATCTTAATGTTATTATTGAGAGTACATTGGAAGAAAAGATCATATCCGATCCTAAAAAACTCTATCTAATTTTGAAAAATGTGTTAGCCAATGCGTGTGATTACGGAGATGCGAACGGTAGTGTGCAGGTTACTATCAGTAAATCGGAGAGTGCCGTTACCATAGCCATTAAAAATCAAGGGCACGGTCCGAATGTGGAGTATAAAGCGCAAGTATTTACCCGCTTTGCTCCCGGTGCAGAGGGAGAACATGGTCTGGGCTTGGGGCTGAGTATAGCACGCGAACTGTGCGGATTACTGGATGGTAGTATAGATTATGAGGTCGATGAAACTACCGTCACCTTTACGGTGACATTACCGTTGCAAGAGGCAGTTGCTGATTCGGAAGCATGCGGTTCAAATGAGTTTTTGTTCGAATCGTTTGATGATGCAATAGAACTCTAAATGATACACGGCAGTTCGACCTTTATCCATGTCGGTCAGATACACATTGATCAATCTCCCGGAGCGATTTCGACGGTATTAGGCTCGTGTGTGGCGGTTTGTTTGTACGATTCTAAACTCGGTATCGGAGCGATGAATCACTATCTCCTTCCGTTTTGGAACGGAAACGGCTTGCAGACTCCTAAATTCGGTAATATCTCCATACCGAAAATGATCGAACAGATGGTGCTTCATGGATCATCCGCCAAAACACTGGAAGCAAAAATTTTCGGGGGTGCGTCGATGAGCATCGGGGGAAGCGAAGCGATGATGATCGGAGAAAAGAATGTATTGGTAGCACGCGAAATTTTAAAAGAGTATCGTATAGGGATTGTAGCCGAGGATGTCGGAGGGCAAAACGGACGTAAAATCCAGTTTGATCTGGAACGGGGAAAAGTGTTGATGAAATACGCTACCCGTTGTGAAGTATAAGGAGAAAGTGAATGGCTATACGGGTATTGATTGTCGATGACAGTGCGACAGCCCGCGCGGTACTGCGTGAAATTTTAGAGAGTGATCCGAGTATCGAGGTTGTAGCAACCGCCTCGGATGCCTTTGTCGCACGCGATAAAATCGTGGAGCTTAAACCTGATGTTGTCTGTTTGGATGTCGAAATGCCTCGGATGGACGGGATCACCTTTTTAAAGCGACTAATGCATTATATGCCGATTCCGGTCATTATGGTCTCATCTTTGACGCAAAACGGTGCACGGACAACTCTCGAAGCACTGGAAGCGGGGGCAGTCGATTTTGTCGGCAAACCCCATTCCCATATCTATGACGGTGTAGAGACGATGCGCGAAGAGCTTCTCGCCAAGATCAAAGTGGCATCGCGCGTCCGTGTTCGGCAGAGATCGTTAGAGAGTATTCAGCAGGCCAATACGACCTCACTCGCGGAAACAACCAATAAAATTTTAGCGATAGGTGCCTCGACGGGGGGGACGGAAGCGCTCAAAGATGTCTTGATGGGATTACCGCGAAATG
>NZ_MIBU01000125.1:0-1570 GCF_001830725.1 Sulfuricurvum sp. RIFOXYD12_FULL_44_77 | reverse complement strand
ATTGAAGCGATCGTCCATATGTATTTCCGTATTGCCAAAGATCGACCGGAGACGATCGAGTATTTTTTACGGGTCTACCTCTCCAATCGGGAAGTATTTCAGAACTGCTGTGAGGGGATGATCTGCGTCTCCGCTTTTGTAACGGAAATGATGATCTTCTTCGAAGAGGGTGTACGATGCGGTGAGTTGAGAGATCAGGATTTTTTCAGTGCGTTCGGTCTTTTCATGGGGTATTTGGGGGGGATGGTGTTTATCCACGGTGAAAATATTCTCCCTAAACCGCTGGAGAGTTACGAGCACACCATTGCCGAAAATATCTATTATGCCCTCAAATCCCGCTAAGCTCCGCGTCATTTGGCTACAGGGGATCACCTGCAACGGCAACACTCACTCTTTTTTAAATGATCCTTCTTTGGGAACACTTTTAGATTCGATTGAGTTGCTCCATCATCCGCTCCTCCCATGTGCCAAGACACTCAAAGAACTTGTCAAAAAACTTCCCAAGTCCGATATCCTTATTTTCGAGGGGGCATACAGTCCCTCTTTCGAGCGTGCTGGAATGGCGATGGAGAGCCTTTTGATGACACTAGCATTGAAAACGAAACATATTATCTCGATGGGAAGTTGTGCGAGTTTTGGCGGAATCTTTAAAGAGAATGATCCTGAACACATTAGCGGGATAGTATTTGATAAAGAAAACGACAGCGGCCCTTTGCGGGATATGCGCAAAAAAGTGATTACCCTCAGCGGTTGTCCCGCTCATCCCAAATGGCTCAGTTTTGTGATCGAAATGATTAAAGCGAATAAACCTATTTTGGTCGATGAATATCGCCGCCCGAGGGAGTTGTATGCTTATCTCGTCCATAACGGATGTTTACGAAACGAGTATTTTGAGTGGAAAGTGGACAGCGATCATTTCGGAACCAAAGAGGGGTGTCTGTTTTATGCTCAAGGGTGCCAAGGCCCCTTTACCCACGGAAGCTGTAATAAAATTCTTTGGAATGAGGTGAGTTCCAAAACCCGCTCGGGGACACCGTGTGTCGGGTGTACCGAACCCACATTTCCTAAGCGGGATCTTTTCACGACCAAAACGTATATGTCTATCCCTTCTGAGATGCCTTTAGGGATACCGAAACGGAGTTATCTGGCACTCGCAGGGGCAGCAAAATCGTTCCATATCAAACGGCTGGAAGAGAGGTTGATTGATGATCACACATGAGCTGATCGAGCGGATCGAGGGGGAAGCGGTACTCGATTTTCAGACCGATAAAAGCGGAGTGGTTCAGGATGCCGCTATCCGATTCTTGCATTTTCGGGGGATGGAGGCGATCTTAGAAGGGCGCAATGCGCTCGATGCCCTCGTCATCGCTCCGCGTGTCTGCGGTATTTGCGGCCATTCGCATTTGATCGCGGCGGCTAGAATGATCGAAAACGCCTACATTGATGCGGGGTTCTCTCTCACGATCAGCCCCAAAGCTCATGCGATTCGGGAAATCACCCTCTCATGTGAACTGATCCAAAACCATATCAAATGGCTCTATCTCGTTATGCTCCATGAGAGCGGGAAGTT
>NZ_MIBU01000124.1:0-7179 GCF_001830725.1 Sulfuricurvum sp. RIFOXYD12_FULL_44_77 | reverse complement strand
TCACTTAGTGGTCAAGATGCGGTTCGTACCGCAGGTACCTTTAATGAAAAAATCGGCATCGACGGGGTTATCCTTACCAAATACGACGGGGATTCAAAAGGGGGCGTTGCTTTAGGTATCGCTTCTCAGATTCAAGTACCGCTTCGCTTTATCGGTGCGGGCGAGAAAATGGAAGATCTCGAAATTTTCCTCCCTGATCGTATCGTCAACCGTCTTATGGGATTGGGTGACATCGAAGGTCTTGCTGAGCGAACTGCATCGGTTATTGATGAAAAAAGAGCGAAAGCCCTTACCAAAAAGATCAAAAAAGGGGAGTTCAACTTTAACGACTTCCTAGAGCAGATGGAGAGCCTCAAAAAAATGGGGAGCATGAAATCCATTATGGGGATGATCCCCGGAATGGGCGGAATGGCCTCTGCGCTTAAAGATTTCGATTTGGAAAACTCTAGCCAGCTCAAACAGATCAAAGCCCTCGTTTCATCGATGACGGTGAAAGAGCGTGAAGACCCAGAACTCTTAAATAACAGCCGAAAAGCTCGTTTGGCAAAAGGGTGTGGTTTGGATATTATCGAAGTGAACCGTATTTTAAAACAATTTAAAAATGCCTCTAAAATGGCAAAACGATTCTCCGGTAAATCTGGTATGAAAGACCTTCAGAGCATGATGGGTCAGATGCAAGGTGCGCGGTTGCCGCGTTAACTTTGCCAAGCAAAATGTTAAGTACTGTACTCACGAATGAGTTTAGTACTTAGCATTTGAAGAAGCTTAGAGGTTTTTCTTTTACTTTTGTGGGTAAAACACTCTTCTAAACTTCTTGGTGCAAAACAACATTTAAAGGACACACAATGGCAACAGTCATCCGTTTAACCCGTATGGGTCGCAAAAAACAACCTTTCTACCGTATCGCGGTAACCGATAGTCGCAAACGTCGCGACGGCGGTTGGATCGAATTGATCGGGTACTATAACCCAATGACAGACCCTATCACTACCAAAGTAGATGAAGAGCGTCTTAACTACTGGTTGAGCGTTGGTGCTCAAATGTCAGACCGCGTTAAAAAAATTACCGGTAAATAATGATGGTTGCGGACTTCGTCGCAGGTTTTGCTAAGTTAATAGCGTCTTATCCCGAAGAGATTCGGGTAGAGTCTAATGAAGGCGACGAAGTGACCGAAATCGTTTTGTACGCTAATCAAGCGGATGTAGGCAAGCTAATCGGTAAAGAGGGCAAAATGATCGGTGCGATCAAAACTGTCATCTCCGGTTGCAAAGCCAAAGACGGAAAAAGTTACCGAATCAATGTCGAACCGCTTTCGTAATTCACCCCCTCAGGATTTACTCCATGTCGCCACTTTGGGCCGAGTTGTCGGCTTAAAAGGGGATATGAAACTTAACCTCTCCACCGATTTCCCTGAACAATTCGCTCCTAATGCCTCATTCACCCTTGAAAACGGCAAAGAGATCACTCTCGTCTCTTATAATCCCGATCGTGAACTGGTTCATCTCAAAGGGATCGATTCTCCCGAAGCGGCCAAAGCCCTTACCAACGCAAAACTTTTCACCACTTTTGAAGCGACGCGTGAGCGTTGTAATCTGGGTGAGGGGGAGTTTTTCTGGTTTGATTTACTGGGTTCTAGTGTTATGGAGAGGGAGATCCTTTTGGGAAAAGTTCAAGAGATCGAACGTATCGGACCGTTGGATTATCTACTCGTGGCAACCGATAGCGCTTTGGTTGCCAAAGAGCTTCCTGCTACCTTTTTAATCCCTTATATCGATCGTTTTGTTTTAAACGCCGATGCAAAGGGTAAAATAATCACCGTAGAGGGCGGATTGGATCTGTTAGAGGCATCCTAATGCGCTTTACGTATGTAACGATTTTTGCCAATCTGATCGAAGGATATTTTCAAGACTCCATCCTCAAACGGGGTATCGAGTCAGGAAAATTTTCAGTCGATTATCTCAATCCCAGAGATTTTAGTACGTCAAAACATCATAAAGTGGACGATACCGCCGCAGGCGGCGGTGCAGGGATGCTAATGACGCCTCAACCGTTGTTTGATGCACTTTGCTCACTTCCTGAAGATTCTCACATCATTTTTGTGGCACCGGTGGGGAAACAATTTACCCAAAACGATGCCAAGCGTCTCGCAACAAAATCCCATGTGGTTTTTGTGAGCGGACGGTATGAGGGGATCGATGAGAGGGTGGTTGAACGCTTTGGTGATGAAGTGTTCAGTATCGGCGATTACGTCCTTACCGGAGGGGAACTCCCCTCTTTGGTGATGACCGATGCGATCGTCCGAAATATCGAAGGGGTACTCGGAAACAGCGAATCGTTGGAGTATGAGAGTTTCGAATCGCCACTGTTAGAAGCCCCTTCGTTTGGAAAGCCCCCTGTTTATGAGAATATGAGTGTTCCATCAGAATACTTAAAGGGAAATCACAGTAAAATTCGTGCACTAAAATCGTCTCTGTCTGAATGCAAAACAAAATACTTCAGACCGGAGCAGCTTCAAAAGCATAAAATAAGGACATCTTATGAAAAATAAGTACATTGCAAGTTTCGAGCAAGCACAAATCGCTAACAAAAACGTTCCTGAGTTCCGCGCGGGTGATACACTTCGTCTTGCTGTAACCATTACAGAGGGCGAAAAATCACGTGTTCAAAATTATGAAGGTATCTGTATCTCTATCCGTGGAGAAGGTACTGGTCGTACTATTACTGTACGTAAAATCGGTGCTAACGGTATCGGTATCGAGCGTGTATTCCCAATCTACAGCGACAGCCTCGAGAAAATCGAAGTTCTTCGCCGTGGACGTGTACGTCGTGCGAAATTGTTCTACCTTCGTGATCTTGCCGGTAAAGCAGCACGTATTAAAGAAATTCGTCGCAAATAATCCCCCTTGCCGCACTCTCTTGCGGCAAACTCATGACCTTCCCCATCAATCTTTTTTATTCGAACAAGCCTAAGCTTATTCCCCTTTTAATGCCCGTTCCATATCCCGTTTGAGACTTTTCTCTTTCAAATCATCCCGTTTATCGTAGAGCTTTTTCCCTTTAACAATAGCCACTTGCATTTTGGCGAGGTTTTTATCGTTAAAATAGATACTGAGAGGTACAAGGGTAAATCCCTCTTTCTCGACCGCTTTAAACATCTTCTCAATCTGTTTTTTGTGCAGGAGAAGTTTACGGCTTCCACGCTCTTCATGGGAGTAAAAATGGTGCGTTGTGTCGAGTACGCCGATATGGACGTTAAAGACAAACGCTTCGCCCCGAACGATTTTGATAAAGCCGTCTTTGAGGTTGACCCGTGCCGCACGGAGCGCTTTGACTTCGGACCCTTTGAGGACGAGTCCCGCTTCGAATTTCTCTTCGATGTAGTAGTCAAAAAAAGCTTTTTTATTGGTGGCTATATTTTCGCCCATAGTTATTGTTCCTTGATCCTAAAAAAACTGCTTCCGCTTCCCGAGAAAAACCACCCCTCTTTTTCTTGCAGCTCTGGATAACATCCTAAGGCGGCACTGTACAGATCGTTTGCCTCTTTTGAGTTAATGGTAGCCAATATCTCTAGTGAGGGGGTCGCTTCGAGTCGTGAAGCCTCTTCGGCTGTGATGGGGGCATAGCGGTGTTCACGGTAGTAGCGGTAGACCGCAGGGGTGCTGATTTGAAGTTTAGGGGTAGTTACTTCAAAATCAATCAACGGTTCATTGTAGGGTTCGACAATCTCACCGATGCCGCTGACATTGGCACTTTCATATCCGTAGACGAAGAAAGGGACATCTGCACCGACGGATGAGCCGATCCTTGCTAGCTCTTCGACACTTAGCCCCAATTCAAGCTCTTCATTGCACATCCGCAAAAAGGTTGCGGCATCGGAACTGCCCCCTCCGAGTCCTGCAAACGATGGGATCTGTTTCTCAACGCAAATCGCGTGATGTTCCATCCATTGTGAGAGGGTATCGGAGTGGGTAGCGGCGAGGAGATATTTGTACGCTTTGTAGATAGTATTGGAGTGGACCTCACAGTCGAAATTTCCCCGTATTTCAAATTCCGGGATCGATTTTGGCTCAAACCAAAGGGTATCAAAAAGGGTGTTGACGCGCATAAAGCGAGAGGTTAGAGTATGATACTCTCCCCGTATCCCGGTGATTTTGAGAAAAATATTGACTTTGGCGTAGGCACGATATCGGATCATAATTTTAGTTTTTGTGCAAGTTGTTGGAGAAGCGACGTGTCATGACCCAGCGATGCTTCTTTGTTTGAATCTTCGACGGCTCGAACCAATTCACTTCGCAAGACCCGAATGTTATGGGGTGCATCAATCCCGAGTTTGACCACCCCTTTTTCGATGGACACCACTTTGACGGTGATTGTATCGGCGATAATGATTGATTCTTCGGCTCTTCTGGAGAGAATCAGCATGCTTCAACCTTATTGAGAATATAACGGACACCCTCAGGGGCAATCTCCAGAATCGAGATCGTATCTCCGTTGTCGATCCAGTAGGTTCCATCCTCTTGAAGATCGAAATCTTCGCGCACCAGAGGTTGTCCTAAGAGGATCGTTTGTATTGTGCCATTATAGCGGTTTTTAGGGAGGGAGAGAGAGTTTTTAATGTCAAGTTCTCTTTCGTTTTCATACACAAATTGCCCCTCATTAAGTCTCTCAAGTGCACTAAGTGCGCCACTGACACCCAGCCCAGCCGCAATCATTTCCCCCAGAGAGCGGATATAAGTACCCTCGGATACGGTTGCTTCAAAGGTCACAAAAGGGTGACAATAGTGGATAAGGGTGAGATCATAAATACTCGAGGTGATTGCTCGCAAATCGACCTCTTTCCCTTCTCGGGCAAATTCATACGCTCTGCGCCCCTCTATCCGTTTCGCACTGTATTTGGGAGGGAGATAGGTAAGCTCCCCTTGCAGTGAGTGGAGGATGGATTGTAGTTGCTCGAGCGCGACAGGTTGTGTCTCCTCTATCGTTTCGATCTTCTCAATATCGAGGGTGGGAGAATAAGCCCCCAGCCATAGGGTTGCGCGGTATCGCTTGGGTGTTTTGTTGAGAAAACGGAACAATCGGCCGTGATTTCCGAACGCAATGATTAAGACCCCTTTGGCAAACGGATCAAGGGTTCCGGAATAGCCCGCTTTTTTGACTTTATAGCGGCGTTTGAGCTGACCTAAGAGTTGGTTAGAACTAATACCGGAGGGTTTATAGGCTACGAAAAGACGATTCATAGGCAATTAAAGCTTTTCGACGAAAGAGGCGAGAATATCCCGTTTGTTTCCGCCGAAATTGATGCTGAGTTTAAATTCGCGTCCCGCTTTGCTTACCCCCTCAACCCGTCCCGCTCCGAAGATTTTATGACGAACCAAATCCCCTTTTTTATACGAAGTATTTTTCTCCAAAATCAATGACCCTTCGCATAATCCCGCTTCGTTGATAAAGCGGCTTTTTTGAAGTTCGGTACGTCGTCCTTTGTAGAAACGGCTATTGACATTTGAGAGGGTAAGGTTGCTTTTGGCGCGGGTGATAGCGACGTACCCCAGACGTCTCTCCTCCTCAAGGTCACTGCCATCACCGATAAGCGGTAAAAATCCCTCTTCCAAACCGATGACGAAGAGGTGTTCGAACTCCAACCCTTTGGAAGCGTGGATGCTCATAATGTAGATGCTCTCCCCCTCTACCTGATCTTGTTCGCTCTGCAGTGTAATATCATTCAGAAACTCAGCGAGGGAGCTTTCGGGATTTTGTTTGACATAATCGCGAAAGAGTCCGTAAAATTCATCAATATTGGCGATTTTCTCCGCTTCATCGGGAAGACCTTTTAGGGTCTCTTTGATTTTGAAACGCTCTTCCAAAAGATCAATAAAACGGTAAATCGCCTCTTCCGAAACACGGCGAAGTTCGAGAATTTCGGCTACGAAATCACGCAACTCACCGGCACTTTTTTTACGTACCAGTGTTTCGAGTTCACTGTCACTGAGGGTAGAGATAAATTCAAACATGGATTTGCTGGCTTCAATAGAAGAGAGCTCTATTTTATCAATGGTCGCTTTTCCCAGACCCCGTTTGGGTTTGTTAATGATCCGCTTTAGAGAGAAATTATCATGAACATTGGTGATGACCCGTAGGTAGCTGATGAGATCTTTGATCTCGGCACGGTCATAGAAGCGCAAACCGCCGACGAGTTTATACGCAACACCGGCACGGTTCAGCCCCTCTTCGAGTGATCGGCTGAGGGCATTGATTCGGTACAGTACGGCGATTTCATTCGGACGAACCCCGCTAGTGATAAGCTCTTTAATGGACTTTGCAATCTTTTTGGACTCTTCACTCTCATCGTTCGAGGTGATCGTTTGAACGTCATCACCTCCCTCTTTGGTCGCGAGGAGGGTTTTTCCTAAACGGGAGCGGTTATGTTCTATCAGGGCGTTTGCGACGGTGAGGATTGGCTGAGTGGAACGGTAGTTGTGTTCGAGCTTGACCACCATAGCGTCGGCGAAATCTTGATCGAATTCAAGAATATTGCGCACATGCGCGCCGCGCCACCCGTAAATACTCTGATCATCGTCTCCGACGACACAGAGGTTGTTGTGGGTAGAGCAGAGCTTTTGGAGGAGTCTGAGCTGAAGTTCGTTGGTATCTTGATACTCATCGATCATAATGTATTGGTATTTTTCAGAGGTCTGAGTACAAAGATCGGGATTTTCGTCGAGCAGTTTAAAGGTTAGGCAGAGTAAATCGTCAAAATCGACGAGATTGTTTTTAAGAAGATAGGCTTCGTACTCTTCATAGATTTTCGCAATATGTTTGTAGTTGGTGAGTTCCGCTTGGGTATACGCTTCGGTCGGGTCAATGAGGGAGTTTTTGTAGCGAGAAATTTCACTTGCAATCAATGCGGTAGGAAGGTCGGCATTGATCTTTTTGATAATTTTCTTTTTATCATCAGTATCGATCACAACGAAATTATTGGCACGCCCCAGCAAATGGATATGAAATTTTAAAAACAGCAGACCGAATTTATGAAACGTGCATAACAGCGGAGGAAAAGAGTTTTGAGAGATCAATCCCATCGCCCTCTCGCGCATCTCTTTAGCCGCTTTGTTGGTAAAGGTGAGGGTGAGAGTATTGCCTGCGGGTATCCCAACATGATCGAGAAGATAAGCAAGACGAGTG
>NZ_MIBU01000123.1:0-1564 GCF_001830725.1 Sulfuricurvum sp. RIFOXYD12_FULL_44_77 | reverse complement strand
TTTCAGATAGATAGCCAGAGAGGTAAATCCCCCCTCGTTAACAAGAGAAGCGCGCATCTTGGAGAGTTTTCCCTCATCGAACGCGCGAAATTTTTTATAGAGGTATTCACCGACGATCAAATCGAGTACCGCATCCCCCAAAAACTCAAGTCGCTCATTATTGTAGGGCTGTTTGTAGCTTTTATGCGTCAGCGCTTCAATAAGGAGCTCTTTGTTTTGGAATGTGTACCCTAAACGTTCTTGCAGGGCTTCTAAGTTGTTCATTTGTTGTTTAGTCCTTCTTTAAATTTTTCCGCCTCTTCGCGGGCAATCTGGTCGCACTGTTCGTTTTCGATATGGCCGTTATGTCCCCGTACCCAAACACCTTCAATGCGGTGTTGTGCGGAGACGCGGATGTACTCTTGCCAGAGGTCGGGATTTTTGACTTTGGCAAAGTTGCGGTTAATCCACCCTTGGAGCCATTCATTGATCCCTTTGATGACATAACTCGAATCCGAAATAACGGTCACTTCGCAGGGCTCTTTGATCGCACGAAGCCCTTCGATGACTCCGAGGAGTTCCATCCGATTATTTGTCGTATGCGCTTCTCCGCCACGGATAATCCGCTCTTTATCGCCATAGCGCAAAATGGCTCCAAATCCGCCCGGTCCCGGATTTCCCAGTGCGGAGCCGTCACTGAAGAGAGTTATTTTCTTCAAATCGTTCCTTTGAAAGATTCATAATACTGTGTACCGAATCAATCGCATGGCATTGAGGGCAACGGTGAAACGGCAAAAACGAGATCACGTTACACTCACCGCACGTATATTCAAACTGCAATGTGGCTTTATTCGCGCCGCAGCGTCGTAGGGCGATAAGGGTATCAAGTTCGAATACCGAACTCCCATCTGCCAGCTCAAGCGACCCTTTTGCGCTAAAGAGTTCACGCAAATAGGTGTTGCTTGCAATTATATCCAAATCGAGATTTTCATCTCTGAGGCGCCATAGAATATCGCTGAGGCGGACACTGAGTGATTGGTCATAATGTTTCCATGCCAGCATAGGGCGATAGGTGAAAAGCCACTCGTAAATCATATATCCAAGGTGGCGATGGGTCTGGTAGATTTTTATTAATCTATCGGCTTTCTCATCCATATCGATTTTATGATCTCCTATGAGTATGCGACATTCAAGATAAAGTTTTTCACTGATGGTATCAGGAGAGAGTTCTTGGAGCGATTCCATCACTTCTAGGGCTTTATCATATTGTTGAAGATGCTCATAAATGAGTACCAAAAAGTGTAAGGCCTGCGGTGTTCGGGGTGCATTGTGTAAAATTTGTAGGAATGTTTGGCGTGAACGCTCTAAAAATCCCGCTTTAAAGAAGCTTTTTCCGAGTAGCAATAGGGCATCTTTTTGGAAAATGGGATCACGGTTTTTGGCGAGGAGGGCGTGATAGATCTCCACGCTCTTCTCATAATTTCCCTGATGCTCGAAACTTTGTGCCAACAACAGCCACGATTCGGAGCTGAGGGAGTTGGTCTCTACTTGCTCGGTAAGTTTTTCCCCCTCGCCGATCGATTCG
>NZ_MIBU01000122.1:0-6529 GCF_001830725.1 Sulfuricurvum sp. RIFOXYD12_FULL_44_77 | reverse complement strand
GGGGAGAGATAGAGATTTTTAGAGAGTTGTTGGCTGATCGTGCTTCCTCCGGCAACGACCCCTTTTTTCAGACTTCTCTCGATCGCATTTTCCATCCCCTTAACATCGAATCCGTCGTGATTCCAAAAACCGTCATCTTCGGCTATCAAAACGGCCTTAATGATGTTGGGAGAGATTTTATTCATACCGACCCATTGGTGTTGAATCTCTTTATCACGATTTTGCTCCGCCCACTCCTCTTGGCGATACTCCATAAATGCCGTAGGGACAGGGTTGGTCTCTTTTAAATCGGAAATATCGGGGTAGACGAAGAAACGGCCGATATCGATGATTCCTCCGAGGATGAGAAGTAAAAAAAGTAGTTTAAAAGTGCGCATTGTTAATCCATATTGAGTGTAGGCAGATGCCATTGTTTAGTGTACGCAAGAAGCCGTAAAAAGATTGCAAATCCCGCAACCGCAGCAACTCCCCATGTATTTATCATATCCATTTGGGCTAAGATGAGGAGCAAAACTGAGACGATAACCGCAATGGAGCCGTAAAAATCGCTGATGAGAACCGAGGGGACTTGATTAATCATCGTATCGCGTAATACCCCTCCGCCGACAGCAGTGAGGAAGCTCAAAATCATAACGCCGAAAAAATTAAATTCGACTTCGATTGCGAGCAAAGCTCCCGTAATACTAAAAGCGACCAAACCGATGGTATCGGAGATGACAAAAAGCCATTGACGCTCAATTTGTTCACGCCGATAGAGACGAAAAATAAAAGCGAGCAAGATGGTTGTTATAACAGTGATTGCGGGGTAGTATTCGTTAAAGGCAAACGGAGTACGCCCTAAAATAACATCCCGTACTACACCGCCGCCGAGGGCGGTCAGAGAAGCGGAGATAATCAAACCGAGAAGGTCGAGTTTATTGCGTACCCCGACCAAAAAGCCGCTCAGAGCAAAGGCGATGATTCCGAGTATATCGGCAGCAACAACGAGGTCAAACATTGGGTGCGCGGTAGTTTTCTTTAAAACTCACATACCGTTGTGCCGATGCGTAGAGCTCAGTTATCTCTTCGTCGGTAAGCTCTCGGACTACTTTCGCGGGGCTTCCCATAATGAGAGAACGGGGAGGGAAGACTTTATTTTTGGTTACCAATGCTCCGGCTCCGACAATCGACTCTTTTCCGATCACCGCACCATCGAGGATAGTGGCGGACATCCCTATCAGACAAGCATCCTCTATCGTACAGCCGTGGAGCATAACGCGATGTCCTACCGTCACGTCATTGCCGATAATAGTCGGGTAGCCATCCGACATATCATCCCGTTTGTGGTGGGTGACGTGAACCATACTTAAATCTTGAATATTGCTTCGATCGCCGATAGTGATAAAGTGGACGTCACCGCGCACGACACATCCGAACCAGATGCTGACATCTTCCCCCATCGACACCCGTCCGATGACATCGGCAGAGTCCGCTATCCAAACGCGTTCTTTCATCTCAGGGGTGTAGTGCAGATAATTTCCGATCATCAAATATCCTTCTCAGCTCTCTTTAAAGAGTCGTGCCGTGAGTTGCTGCACGTAATTGGGAGCCTGTTTTTTGACCGAATTATACACTTTGTTGGTGTGGGTTTCAACGATCTTATGGCTGTCGATCAAATTACTTGCTTCGTGGCTGATTTTGACATAACTGCCATCATTTTGTAACTCATAAGCCAACACATTATCGGAACTTTGGAGCTGCAAAATTTGGAGCAATTTATTACTGCTCTCTTCACCGCTGATCGGGGTCAGGAGCTCAATACGGCGGAGCAAATTCCTCGGCATCCAGTCGGCACTGGAGATGTAGGTCTGCGGAGTGGAGTGTTTAAAAAAGAAAATACGTGCGTGCTCGAGATATTTTCCGATGATGGAGATGACACGGATATTATCGCTCATCCCTGGAATTCCCGGACGCAAGCAGCAGACACCGCGAATAATGAGCTGGATTTTTACCCCTGCCTGAGAAGCTTTATAGAGTGCTTTGATGATATCTTCATCGACCAGTGCATTCATTTTTGCGATGATGACCCCTTCTTCTCCCATACGGGTCTCATTGTGGATCAAAGAGAGGATTTTAGGCTTGATCTGCGTCGGTGCCATATAGAGCTCGTTAAGTTTCCCTTTTTTACTGAATCCGGTTAAAAAGTGAAAGAATCGAGTGAGATCATAGGTGATCGCATCATTGCTGGTCATATAGCTGATATCGGTATAGACGGTAGCGGTAGAGGGGTTGTAGTTACCTGTCCCCAAATGGGCGTATTGTTTGACTTTGCCATTTACGCGGCGTGTAATGAGAGCTGCTTTGGCGTGAACTTTGAATCCGGTAATACCGTAGATAACATGCGCTCCCGCACTCTCTAGTGCTTTAGCCCATTGGAGATTGTTCTCTTCATCGAAGCGTGCGCGCAGTTCCACCATAACGGTCACTTGTTTGCCCGACTCGGCAGCGGCGATCAAGGACTGGACAATGACCGATTTGGAGCCGGACCGGTAGAGGGTCATACGGATAGAGACGACATCGGGATCTTTCGCCGCCGTTTGTATGAGTCGTACCACCGGCTCAAAACTCTCAAACGGGTGAAAAAGAACGAGATCTTCTTTATCAAGAATGGTATAGAGACTCTCATCCGAATCGAGAGGGGGGAGATTACGCGGCTTAAAGCTTGGAGTTGTAAGATGGGCGAAATCTTTGTTTCCGACCACTTGCCAGAGGGCTCCGAGATTAAGATAGGTTTGGAAACGGTAAATATCGTCTTTAAAAACATTCGCATGGCGGTTGAAGAAATTGAGGAGATCATCATCGGCATGATTGCTCAGTTCAAGCCGTACAATCTCCCCTTTTTTACGAAGTTTTAACCCCTCTTCGAGGATCTCCATAAAATCATCCGCTTCCTCTTCTTCGATCGCGATATCGGCATTTCGGGTGACTCGAAAAGCGGAAAATTTAATCAGTTCATATCCGGGGAAAAGATCTTGGATATGTTCAGAAACGATACTTCCGATCGGGACATAGATACGGTTGTCGATGTCGACAAATCGGGGGAGAACACGCGGAATTCGGATGAGACCGTAGCGTTCAACACTGGGTTCATCTTTATCCCGTAGTTTGATGATCTGGCCAAAACCGAGATTGTTGAGGTGCGGGAAAGGGTGGGTGGCATCGATCGCGATAGGGACGATAACCGGATAGATATTCTCTTTGAAATAGGCATCGAGATAGTGACGTTGCTGCGCTGTCAGCTCTTTATAGGATTTAAAAAAAATCCCCTCTTTTTCGAGTTTATGCATAATACCGAGTAAGCACTCTTCGACAACCCGCTGTTCATTGTGGAGATAGGTACGAATTTCACGCAACTGGTGGAGCGGTGTAAAGCGATCCGCCCCCGAAACATTGACCCCTGCACTAAAAAGTTTTTTCAACCCCGCCACGCGGATCATATAAAATTCATCCAGATTGGTTCCATAAATAGCCAAAAATTTTAGGCGTTCAAGAAGCGGTAATGATTCATCCTGTGCCTGCTGTAAAACACGGGTGTTGAATTGGAGCCATGAAAGCTCACGGTTGATATAAAGTGCTGGATCTTTGTAGTTATTAGGCATAGTTTCTACCGATTTTGGTTTTAAGTTAACGTGATTATATTATACTTAGGTTTCAAAAGGAACACTAATGAGCACTTTTCAGATTTTAATGTTTGCCGCAACGCTTTTTTTCGCCTATCAAATCTATCGACATGTCCAAACGCTAGAGGATTCCAAAGCGCCGGAGAGTGAACCGCGTGCGACGGAGCCTTCTGCTTTAAGTCTGGTTGAGGAAGCCGACAACGCGTATGAAAAAGGGGAGGTTGATAGCGCCAGAGGATTCCTTGAAGAGGCGTTAGTCCTCGATCCTGCAAACCCCGAGATTTTAAATAAACTCGCATTTATCACTGCAAAAACGGGTGATCGCCTTAAAGCGATAGAGCTGTACGAGCAATCGTTGGAACTGGATGAGAATGATGATCTTACCCATAACGCCATCGCTTCGCTCTATCGCGCGGAAAATGCGTATGAACGTTCCCAAGATCATTACCTCAAAGCGATAGAGATTGATGCCTCGTACGCGCAGACCTATTATAACTATGCCAACCTTCTCGTTGATATGGGAGAGATTGAAGAAGCGCGGAATATGTACAAGCGTGCGTTAGACCTACAGAGCGACTTCCCGCAAGCACGTGAAGCACTCTTGTCGTTGGGGAGCTATCAATGATTGATGATCAAGCACGCCTCGCCGTTTTAATCGATGCGGACAATTCGCAGCCCTCTATCATCGCAGGGCTTATGGATGAGATCGCCTCCCACGGTATCGCCAGCGTTAAACGGATTTACGGTGACTGGACCGATACGAAACTAAAGGGATGGAAAAACGTCCTTTTAGAACACGGTCTCCATCCGATGCAGCAGTTTGCCTACACGACGGGGAAAAATGCGACCGACAGTGCGATGATTATCGATGCGATGGATCTGCTCTATACAAAAAACTTTGACGGTTTTTGTATTGTCTCCAGCGACAGCGATTTTACCCGACTCGCCAGCCGTATCCGTGAATCGGGGATTAAAGTGTACGGGTTTGGGGAGCAAAAAACGCCCAAAGCGTTTATCGGGGTGTGCGATAAATTCATTTTTACCGAAAACCTTCGCCGCGATGCGAATCATAAAGAGGCTGCCGCGGTGAAAATTAAACCGGATAATAAAGCTCTGTTGGCCTTGGTACGCAATGCGGTCGAGGATACGACCAACGAAGCGGGATGGTCGTATCTGGGTTCTATCGGGCAAAATCTGATTAACAAATCTCCCGAATTCGATCCGCGCAGTTACGGGCATAAAAAACTTCTAGATTTGATTGAGTCTTTAGGAGAGTTTGAGTTCAAATTCTCCGACCCACTTTCAGGCTCACAAGCGGTTCATGTTCGACTTAAGCGGCACAAAAGGAGTTATGAAAAATGACGGTACGAGAGATTTATACCTATCTTGATGAACTCTCCCCTTTCGTAATACAAGAGGGGTGGGATAACTCGGGACTTTTAGTCGGCGATTTTGCCCAAGAGATTACCCATGTAGTGCTCAGTATCGACATCGATGAAGAGTTGATCGAATCTATCCCAGAAAATGCCCTTTTGATTACCCACCATCCGATCATTTTCGGCGGCCTCAAACAGCTCCAATTCAACCAATACCCTGCAAAAATTGTGGCACCTATGATTCGTAAAAATATTACGAATATTGCAATGCACACTAACTTCGACCAAACCCATCTTAACGACTACGTTGCGACAGAGATTTTGGGATACCCCATCATTGCCAAAGAGGGATTTGTAGCCTATTTAGGGGTTGATGAAGCGTATGAAACGTTTGCCGCCAAGATTAAAACGGCATTTGGATTGCCTCATACGCGAGGGGTGAAATGCCATGATTATATCCGAACCTGCGCTTTAGTGACCGGATCGGGTGCCTCGCTGATGCGAAATATAGAAGCGGAGTGTTTTTTGACGGGGGATATCAAATATCACGATGCAATGGAGGCCAAGGCACTCGGTTTATCGATGATTGACATCGGACACTATGAAAGCGAACGCTATTTTGGCGAGGTTCTAGGGGGGTATTTGGAAAAATTAGGATTGAGTGTTATAATTTCACCATCTAAGAACCCCTTCACCTATCTTTGAGCTAAAATTAGGTAATCGTGTAACTCCAAAAGGAACCGTATGAACAAACACCTTGAACAATTAATCGAGCTCTCTCATGTTGACAAAGAGATCGATGCGTTTGAACCGCAAATCGAAGAAGCAAACCTTCAATATGACGCTCTTCTAGCAACTAAAAACAGTATCATCAATGAAATTAATGCTCTGAAGCAAGAGATTAAAGACGAGCAGCTCAAAAAGCACAAAAATGAGCTTCACTTAGCGGAACTCTCTGCGAAACTCGAAGAGAATAGCCGCAAAAGCGGTGAAGTTAAAACAGAACGTGAAATGAAATCACTTCAACTTGAAGAAGAGATTGCAAAAGAGCAAGTAAGCTTTGCGAACGAAGAGATTGAACGTTTGGAAAAACTGATCGATCACAAACAAGGCAAAATTGACGAACTTGAGACAAAAGCCGCTGATATCGAAGGGACCCTTTCCACCGTTAAAGCCGATGTTGATGTCAAATTGGCACGTATCGATGAAGAGCGTAAAGAGGTATTCGGACGTAAAGAGGCATTGGTCGGGGCGATGAACCAAAAAGGGTTATCGTTTTATCAAAAAATCCGTCGTTGGGCAAAAAATACAACGGCCGTTGCGGTACGTAACCAAGCGTGCATGGGCTGTTATATGGCGATCAGCGATAAAGTGTACTCTGACGTTATCAAAGGTGAAGAGATCACAATGTGCCCGCACTGCGGCCGTATCTTATTTTTAGAACCGACTTCTGACGCTATCGGTGCGTAACGTAGCGTTCGACCTTTTTTATAC